>DATINN010000077.1:0-3654 GCA_035474175.1 Mycobacteriales bacterium
CCGGGCGCCGGAGTCCCCGGCCATCAGCCCGGCCGGCCCGGCGGATCGCGGGCCGGACCGGTGCCGCCGCCGCCCGGCGGCCCCCTGCCGCCGCCCGGGACCCGCACCGGTCCGAGCTGGGCCGAGCTCATCCGCCGGGCCGGCCCGCCGGCCGGCTCCCGCTACGGCGGCCCGCCGCCGGGCTCCCGGCGTACCGGACCGTCCGGTGCCCGCAACTCCGGCTGGGACGACTTCTTCGGCAACAGCACCCGGACGCCCGGCACGCCCACCTCCGGCGCCGACGTCGCCCGCGCCATCCTCGACGCGTTCCTGCGCAGCGGCCGCAACCGCTGACCCGCTTTGCCCGATCGGGTGGTTCTGTCGCCCGCTTGGTCATTTGTCGCTCTCGGTGAGCGCTCGTGCGGGAGGATCGACCCGGCAACGACGCGCAGGCGTACGGACAGCTGGTCCCTGTCCGTGCGCAGGGGGAGGATGAGGTGGCCACCGGCTTCACGTTCGACCGGTTCAGCGCGGACAACGTGGCCGATCCCTATCCGCTCTACCGCGCCGCCCGCGAGCAGGCCCCCGTGCACTACGCGGAGGCGTTCGACGTCTGGGTCGTCACCCGGTACGAGGACGTCCGCCGGGTGGTGATGGACCCGATGCGGTTCTCCTCCGCCTTCCCGGTGCGCACGCCGCAGCTGCCGGCCCCGGGCGTGCGGGAGATCCTGGCCGAGGGTCACCCCGAGGTGCCGGCGCTGATCAACGAGGACCCGCCGGCGCACCGGCGGACCCGGGACGTGGTGACCACGGCGTTCAGCCCGGACCGGATCGCCGCGCTGGCCCCGGTGGTGACCGGCTTCGTCGAGGAACTGGTCGACGGGTTCGCCGACCGGCGGCGGGCCGACCTGGTGGCCGAGCTGGCGCTGCCGCTGCCGCTGCGGGTGACGTGCGCCCTGATCGGCCTCCCGGCCGGCGACCTGCCCCGGATCCGGGTCTGGGCCGCGCAGATCGCGCTGCTGGTCTCGGTCACCACCGGGCCGCAGGAGCAGCGCGCGGCCGCCCGAGCGTCGGTCGAGTTCGAGCGCTACCTGACCGCGGAGATCGCGGCCCGCCGGGATTACGGCCGCGGCGACGTGCTGACCGCGCTGGTCGCGGGCGGCCTGACCGACGCCCAGCTGATCAGCCTGGTCATCTCGCTGACCTTCGCCGGCCAGGAGACGACCGCCCACCTGATCGGCAGCGCGCTGGTGCTGGTGCTGCACCGGCCCGAGCTGTGGGCGGCGCTGGCCGGCGACCCCGGCCTGCTCGCCGCGGTGGTGGAGGAGACGCTGCGCTTCGACGGGCCGATGCAGGGGGTGTTCCGGCGGGCGGTCTTCGACGTCCAGGTCGGCGGGGTGACGATCCCGGCCGGTGCGCGGGTGTTCGCGGCGCTGGCGTCGGCCGGGCGGGACGGTCAGGTGTTCGCGGACCCGGACCAGTTCGCGCCCGGGCGGACGGTCCCCGAGCCACCGCTGGCCTTCGGCCGCGGCATCCACTCCTGCCTGGGCGAGGCGCTGGCCCGGATGCAGGCCGCGACCGCGATCCGCGTGCTCCGCGACCGCATCCCGGGCCTGCGCCTGGCCGCCGGCGTGCAGATCCCCTACCGCCCCGACTTCCTGCACCGCGGCCCCGCCGCCCTCCCCACCACCTGGGCCTGACCCCGCAACGGCGCCAGCTGCGCCCCGGTCAGGGTCAGGATCGGGGTAGCCAGGAAGTCCTGACCCCGCAACGGCGCCAGCTGCGCCGCGGTCGGGGTCAGGATCGGGGTGGTGTGTGTCCACTGTGGACCGCGTCCGGCAGTGACCAGCGCGGGTCCGGGTGGCCGCGCCGGCCGTGCCCGCCGGGTCGCCGCCGACCGCGGAGAACTCAGCCGGCGGCGACCGCCCGCAACGCCCGGGCCACGTCGTCGCGCTGCTCCAGCACCAGCCGCCGGCAGCCGGCCGGCACCGCCGGATCGGCCAGGAACGCGTCGGTCGCCGCGAGCGTCGCCTCCTCGTCCAGCCGCGGGTAGAGCAGGCGGGTGAGCTGGGTGGCGACGGCCGGCCCTCGCCCGGCCCAGATCCCCGGCAGCGCCGCGAAGTAGCGCTGCACCCAGGGCCGCAGGAGAGACTCCTGCCCGCGCTGCCAGAACCCGCCGGCCACCGCCCGGGCCTGGTCGTTGGTCAGCTCGGCCTGCTCGGTCAGCACCGCGAACGCCGCCTCCTTGGCCGCGGCCAGCGGTTGCGCCGCCAGCGCCGCCGCGTGCTCCCGCTCCCCGGCCGCGGTCGGGTCCTGCCGCAGCTCCGCGGCCAGCTCCTCCGCCCCGAGCCGCCCGAGGGCGGCCAGCCGCCGCACCGCGAGCCAGCGCAGCTCGGCGTCGACTCCCAGCCCCGGCGGCACCCCGGCGCCGGACAAGCCCTCGGGCACGCCGCCCGGCAGCCCCTCCAGGTGCAGGCCCGGCAGCCCGTGCGGCGCGCCCGCGTCCGGCCCGGTCCGGCCCAGCAGCGCCTCGATCCGCCCGTCCGACGCCACCGCCACGAACGCCCGGACGTACGCCAGCTGCACATCGCCGCCGGGCTTGGCCGCCGCGGCGGAGGTCCACCAGGCGTCGGCCAGGTCCTGCAGCGCCGCCGCCCGGGCCGCGACCGGCAGGTAGCGCGTCGCCGCGACCGCGGCCTGCGACAGCAGCGACTCGACCTGTTCCGGGTCGTCCTCGACCGCCACCCCGGCCCGCACCGCGGCCACGTACGCCCAGGCCGGCAGCTCCGCGTCCCGGGTCGAGTCCCACAGCGCGGCCCAGCACACCGCCCGGCTCAGGTCGTCCTCGATCGTCCACACGTGCTCGATCAGCGTCCGGGCCGACCGCTCGTCGAAGCGCACCTTCGCGTACGCCAGGTCGCCGTCGTTGAGCAGCACCAGGTCCGGGCGCGGTCCCGGCAGCGGGACCGGCGTCGAGCCGGCGCCGACGTCGTGCTCGGTCCGGTCGCGTCGCCGCAGCACCCCGTCGACCAGGTCGTAGCGGCCGATGCCGATCCGGGCCACCCGCGGCGTCGGCGACTCCTGCTCGACCGTCAGCCCGTCACCCGCCCACACCGGCCGCAGCGTGCTGACCCCGGTCGTCCGCAGCCAGCCGGCGGCCCAGTCCTGCAGCTCCCGCCCGCTGCTGGCCTCGAGCGCCGCCAGCAGGTCGGCCAGCGTGGAGTTCGCGAACGCGTGCCGGTCGAGGTAGTCCCGCACCCCGGCGAAGAACGCGTCCCGCCCCACGTACGCCAGGAGCTGGCGCAGCACCGACGCGCCCTTGGCGTAGCTGATCCCGTCGAAGTTGAGCAGCGCGCCCTGGCTGTCGCCGACGTCGGTGGCCACCGGGTGCGTGGTCGGCAGCTGGTCGGCCGCGTAGCCCCAGGCCTTGCGCCCGACGGTGTACGCGGGCCAGGTGCCGGGCAGGTCGGTGGCCTCGTCGACGGTGAGCGCGCCCATCAGCTCGGCGAAGGACTCGTTGAGCCAGAGGTCGTCCCACCAGCGCATGGTGACCAGGTCGCCGAACCACATGTGGGCCATCTCGTGCGCCACCACCTGCGCCCGCAGCCGCCGCTTGGCCAGCGTCACCTTCCCCCGGAACAGGAAGTCCTCGGTGAACGTGACGATCCCCGGGTT
>DATINN010000078.1:0-4050 GCA_035474175.1 Mycobacteriales bacterium
ACCGAACTCGGGTGCAGCCAGGCGGAGGAGGCGGCTGCGGGACTGCGGGACCTGCCGATCCTGCGGATCCTGTCCAGCCCCGCGATGCGGTGCCGGCAGACCGTCGTGCCGCTGGCCCGCACCCTGTCGCTGGACGTGGAGCCGTGCTGGCAGCTCCGCGGGACCGTCGAGCTCCAGGACGTACTGCGATTCCTCGGCGACGACGAGACGGCCTCGGCGGTGCTGTGCACGCACCGCGAGACCCTGCAGATGCTCTTCACCCACCTCGCGGAGGTGGAGGCGGCCCCGACCGAGCGGGTCAGCCCGATGAGCATGGCGGCCGCGTGGATCCTGTACGGGACGGTCGGCCGCGACGTGCTGCGGCTGGAGCACCTGCCCGAACCCGCGATGGGCGTCCTGCTCCGCTAGGCCCGTCCCGCGATCGTCGTGGCCGGCGCGGGACCGGCACCGGCCACGACGATGGCGGGACCGACCGGCCGGGCGGCGGCACCCGGACTAGGGCCCCGGGTGCCGGACCGGCAGCGACAGCCGCGCCAGGGCCCGCAGCCGCGGGGACGGACCGGCCGGCGGGACACCGGGCCGGTCCCGGGGAACGCGGACCCTCAGCGCCGCGGGCCGCACCCGGCACCGCACCGGCGTGGTGAGCCGCACGCTCTCACCGTCGACACCGGCCGGGATGGACTGCTGGGGCGAGTCGACCACGACCTCCTCGGCGACCAGGACGGTGAGACCCGGCGCCTTCGCCCCCCGCAGCATGCGCGCCGCCTCCAGGGCGTTCCGGGCCCGGACCCCGATCACGCCGAGGACGCCGGCATCGACCCGGGGCCGCCGCCCGAGGCCGGTGATGTCCCCGGTCCCGTAGGGATTGTTGCTGACCAGGAGCGCCTGCGCGCCGTCGATGATGACCGTCCCGGCCCGGGTGACCTGCTTGACACCGTGCGAGGCGGACAGCAGGTCCGGCAGGAGGTCGAGCGTGGTCCTGAGCTTCTCCTCCCGGTACTCCGGTCGCTCGACGATGGTCGCGTACGCGCCGAAGGACACGTTGTTCACGAACGGGCGGCCGTTGACGTCGCCGAGGTCGACGCGCAGCTCCACCCCGTCCCGCAGGGCGTCGAGGCAGCGGGCCGGGTCCTCGCGGTCGAGCCCGAGGTCGAGCGCGAAGTGGTTGCGGGTCCCGGCCGAGATGACCAGCAACGGGGTGTCGTGCTCCGCGGCCACCGCGGCGACGAGCGCCTGGGTGCCGTCGCCGCCGGCGACCCCGAGCAGGTCGGCCCCCCGCTCGACCGCGTGCCGCGCCAGCGCGGCCACGTCGACGAAGTCGGGACCGTCGAGCACCACCACGTCGGCGCCGAGCGCCTCGGCCTTCTCCCGCAGGCCGAACCGGGCCACCTTCCCGCCACCCGACCGCGGGTTCATGATCAGGAAAGGTCGCCGCGGCGGTGGGACGTCCCGCTCGGGCGTCGCGTACGGGCTGCGCCCGCGCCGGAGCGCCGTCCGGCCGGCGGCCGCGCCGAGGAGGAGCAGGACCGCCGCGACCACGACCACCCAGAGCAGGTCCGCCCCGATCTCCAGCACCGTGACGACCGCGACGGCCGCCACGGCGAGCACGACGCCGACGACCCGCACGACGCCGCGATGGGCCAGTGCCAGCCAGGCGCCGACGACGACGAGGACGAGCTGGCCCGCCACCGCGAGGGGCAGCAGGAGGCCCCGCCACCCGGCGGCGGCGAGCGGCAGCAGGGCGGCGGCGGCCGCGCAGGCCAGGGCGAGCCGGGCGAGCCACCGCTCGCCGGCCGCCGGGATGTGCAGGGCTGCTGTCGACATCGCCGTCCGCCTTCCGTCCGCCGGTCGGTCCGGACGCTACGGACGCCGCCTCGCCCGCTCCTCGTCACGCGAGGATGAGGCGCCCCCGGGCACGGCGACAGGTGGCGGCGGCGTGGCCTCGGGCCCGGCGCCGGTGACCCTGCCGGCCGCCGGGACCGCGCCGTCGGCGGATGCCCACCCGATCCCGGTCTGCTCGCAGTAGGCGGCGACGGCGTCGTCGATCGTCGGGTAGTAGTGCGCCGGATCGATGGTGTGGTCGAGCCCGTAACGCTCGATCTTCCGCCGGACCGGGTCCTTCAGCTCCGCGAACACGAGGCTGATGCCGGCCGCGTTCAGCGCCTGGTCCAGCTCCTGCAGCATGTCGGCGGCGGTGGTGTCGACGTCGGTCACCGGCTCGGCGGCGATCACGATCCACCGCGGCGGCGGGTCCGCGCCGGCCAGCGCCCTGACCTCGTTCCGGAACGTCTTCGCGTTCGCGAAGATCAGCGGGGCGTCGAACCGCAGGATCCGCAGGCCGGGCAGCTGGCGCGCGTCCGGGTAGGAGCGCATGTCGTGGTAGCCGGCCAGGCCGTGCACCCGTCCCAGCACGGTCTCGTACGGCCACCAGGTCCGGCGGAAGACGTTGAGGATGGACAGGCCGACGGCGATCCCGATCCCGGGCAGCACGCCGAGCAGGGCCACGCCGAGGAACGCCGCGATCGACAGCATGAACTCGGCCTTGCGCTGCCGCCACAGCCGCGCCGCCCCGGGAAGGTCGGCGAGCGACAGGGCCGCGGTGATGACCACCGCGCCGAGCGCGGGCTGCGGCAGGTTCCGGAAGAGCCCGGGCACGAACACGATCATGCCGATGATCAGGACCGCTCCGACGACGCCGGTGAGCTGGCTGCGGGCCCCGGCCCGCTCCGCCACCGCCGTACGGGAGCCGCTGGTGCTGACCGGGAAGCCCTGGAAGAGCCCGGCGGCCAGGTTGGCCGCGCCGATCCCGACCATCTCCTGGTTGCCGCGGACCTCCTGCCCGCTCCGGGCGGCGAACGCCGTCGCGGTGGAGATCGTGTCGGCGAGCGAGACCAGCGCGATCCCGGCCGCTCCGGCCAGCAGGACACCGAGGTCGGCGGCGTCGACATGCGGGACGGTCAGGGGCGGGAAGCCCTGCGGCAGCACCCCGACGAGGGCGACCCCGTGGTCGCCGAGGTGGAAGACCGACGCGGTGGCGATCGACAGCACGACCACGACCAGCACCCCGGGCACCGCGTGCAGCCAGCGCCCCAGCAGCAGGATCAGCGCGACCCCGGCGATCCCGAGGGCCGCCGCCGGCAGGACCGCCTCGCCGCCCGCCAGTCCCCGGACGAAGGCCACCAGCTCGGCGAGCACGCCGTCGGCGTCGACCGAGAAGCCGAACAGCTTCGGCAGCTGGCCGACGATGATGGTCAGCGCCAGGCCGTTCATGTAGCCGATCATCGTGGGCTTGGACAGCAGGTCGGCGATGAAGCCGAGCCGTGCCGTCGCGGCGACGATCATGATGGCCGCGGTGATGATCGCGAGCATCGAGGCCAGGGCGACCGCCCGCCCGGGGTCGCCGCCCGCGGCGACCAGCGGCACGATCGTCGCCGCGATCATCGGTCCGAGCGAGGAGTCCGGCCCCAGCACCAGGATCCGGGACGGGCCCAGGACGGCGTAGCTGAGCAGGCACATGATCGACGTGTAGAGCCCCGTGATCGCCGGCAGGCCGGCCAGCTCCGCGTAGGCCATGCCCTGGGGGACCAGGAGCGTCGTCAGCACGACCCCGGCCACGACGTCCTTGGCCAGCCACTCCCGCCGGTACGCCGAGACCACCCGCAGCCCGGGCACGCGGGACAGGACCGACCGGGCTCCGGCTGCCATCGTCCGCACCGCCGTACTGTCGCCGGTCCGGCCCGGCGGCCGCATCCCCCGCCCCGGAGGAGTGGGGCCGGACTCAGATGATGTGCAGTTCCCGGGCCCGGCGGATCGCCTCGTTGCGGCGGCTGGCGGCGAGCTTGCGCAGGATCGCCCGGACGTGGGTGCGCACCGTGTTGACGGACACGTACATCTTCCGGGCGATCTCGTCGGTGGGGAGCAGCTCGGCCAGGTTCACCAGGACCTCGTGCTCCTTCTCGGTGAGCGGCTCGATCAGGACCGAGCGCTCGGGCTCGGGCTCGACCGGTGCGGCCTGCGTCCGGGGGGACGGAGCCGGCTCGGCCTCGTCGA
>DATINN010000079.1:0-5710 GCA_035474175.1 Mycobacteriales bacterium
CTCGCCCGCGCCAGCGGGCTGACCGCCCGGGTGGATGCCGCGGCGGTGCCCTACCTGGACGGCGCCCGCGACGCGCTGGCCGCCGGGTTCGTCAGCGGCGGCACCCGGCGCAACCTGGAGTGGGTGATGCCGCACCTGGCCGCGGACGGCGTCGCCGAGGAGGAGTTGCTGCTGCTCGCGGACGCGCAGACCTCCGGCGGGCTGCTGCTGGTCGGCGAGATCCCCGGTCACCCCGTGATCGGCGAGCTCGTCCCGGCCGGGGACACCCTCGTCCAGGTCCGCTGACCGGCCGGGCGCGGGGCCGGCCCGGGTGCCCCGGCCGGCCCGGGTGCGCTCAGCCCGGGTCGACGACCTGGAAGGACGCGGTGAACGTGTCGTCGGCGACCTCCAGCCGCCACTGGTAGCGCCCGGGCGGCAGCGGCAGCGACGGCACGTTGAACGCGAGCGCGGCGTCGAGCTGGCTGCCCGGCGCGACCCCCGGCGGCCGGCCGGCCTCGATCTCGCCACCCATCGTGACCTCCTGGACGCCCTCCGGGGTGCCGAGCTGCACCGGCCGGCCGTCGGAGTCCACCAACCGCAGCAGCAGCGCCAGCCGCTCGTTGGCCCGGTCCCACGGGATCTTCAGCAACACGGCCACGGCCTGCGGCGACGTCGGGCTGGAGGTCATCGACCAGCCCGCGCCGAGCATGTGCAGCTTTCCGGCCGGGTCGGCGACGGCGGCGTCGCACAACAGCATCTGCGCATCGATAGGCGAACCCATGGCGTACAGGATCCTCTTCGGGTCGATCGGGCCGGCGCCCGGGCGATCAGGTCTTGTGAGGTTGCTGTGAAGCCGATATCACTGCCACAGGGCAATGGTGTCCGGGCTGGAGGGCCGCATGCGTACTGGTCGACGCGTCATCACCCTGTTCGCCACGTCCGCGCTGGTGTGTCTGGCGCTGCCGGCGACAGCTGAGGCCCATCCCGGCGGCCACGCCGACCGCGGCCTCAAGCGGGTGGACCACCTGGTGGTCATCTACGAGGAGAACCACAGCTTCGACAACCTCTTCGGGCAGTGGCCGGGGGTGGAGGGCCTGGCCCGCAACCCCGCCCGGACGCCCCGCTCGACCCAGGTCGGGCCCGACCCGGCGCGCACCCCGTACGACTGCCTGCTGCAGGACGACGTCAACCTGACCACGCCGCCGCTGTCCCCGGTCTGCTCCGGGACGACCCCGGCCGGGACCGCGTTCGACAGCCACTTCCGCAACCGGCCGTTCCCGATCGACGCCTACATCAAGCCGACGGACACGACCTGCCCGGTCCCCGGGGTCTTCGCGGCGAACGGGGTGCTGAAGGGCTCGGGCCTGCCCGGTGGCTGCACCCGCGACCTGGTGCACCGCTTCTACAACGAGCAGTACCAGATCGACGGCGGCCGGATGGACCGCTACACCACCGGCAGTGACGCGGTCGGCCTGACCCAGGGCTACTACGACACCCGCCAGCTGCCGGTCTACCAGTACCTGACCGGGCGGCACGCGCCGCGCAGCGTGGTCCTGGACAACTTCTTCCAGAGCGCGTTCGGCGGGTCGTTCCTCAACCACCAGTGGCTGGTCACCGCGCGCACCCCGGTCTACCCGAACGCGGTCGCCGACGGCAGCGCGGCCGACCTGCACTCGGTCGTAGGCCCGGACGGCTTCCCGGCCGCCACCCCGCTGCACCCCGCGACCCCGGGCACCAAGGACGCCGCCCTGACCCAGGCCGCCAACCCCGACGGCAGCTGCCTGGTCCGGCCGGGCCAGCCGACGCCGCCGGCCGGCACGGTCTGCGGGGACTACGCGGTCAACACGATGCAGCCCACCTACCAGCCGTACGCGCCGGGCACGCCGGACGCCAACCGGCTGCCGCCGCAGACGTACCCGACCATCGGCACCCGGCTGTCGGCCGCGGACGTGTCCTGGGCCTGGTACTCCGGCGGTTGGGACAACGCCAACGGCAACGTGAACGGGCGCGGCTGGACCAACGGCAACACGCCGGGGACCTGCACCGATCCGGCCCACCTGGCCACCGCGGTCTACCCGAACTGCTCGGACGCGCTGTTCCAGTTCCACCACCAGCCGCTGAACTACTTCGCCGAGTACGCGCCGGGCACCGCCGCCCGGGCCGCGCACCTGCGCGACGAGGCCGACTTCCTGCACCAGGTGAAGATCGGCGCGCTGCCGGCGGTCAGCTTCGTCAAGCCGGTCGGTGAGGAGAACGAGCACCCCGGCTACGCCAGCGTGTCGGCCGGTCAGCAGCACCTGGTCGACCTGCTCAAGGCGATCGAGGCGTCGCCGGAGGCGGACTCGACCGCGGTCGTGGTGACGTACGACGAGTTCGGCGGGCAGTGGGACCACGTGCCGCCGCCGACCCGGGCCGGCATCGCGGACCGGTGGGGACCCGGCACCCGGATCCCGGCGCTGGTCGTGTCGCCGCTGCTGCGCGGGCCGCGGATCAGCTCCCTGCAGACCGACACCACCTCGATCCTGGCCACGATCGAGGCCCGCTACGGGCTGGCCCCGCTGACCAGCCGCGACGCCTCCGTCCACACTCTCGCCCCCCTCTTCGGCGACCGGGGCCGCCACTGACCCACCCCGAGGAACGCCCCGCTCCCCGTCCCGGCCGGACCTTCTCGTCCGGTCGGCCGGGGAGCGGGACGGTCCGCGATCGACGGCGCGGCGCGACGATTGACAGTGCCAACGCTGGTGCACCAGTCTGCCCGCATGACCGCCGTGCCATGGACCGCCGCCGACGATTCGTGGGTGGGTGAGGTCAGGAGCTGGCGCCGGAGTAGCGGTGGAGGGCGGCGCGCCAGGTCAGGCGGGTGAGGGTGGCGAGGACGGCGGTGAACGCCACCGAGCCGAGCAGCAGCCAGCCGGTGGCGCGGCCGGTCAGCGCCGACGCCGGGACGGTGATCGCGAACGCGAGCGGGACCAGGACGGTGAACCCGACCCGGAGCCAGCCGGGGTAGACCGACACCGGCCACCGCCCGGCCTGGTACATCCCGTCGAACAGCTCCACGATCGGGTCCAGCCGGGTGATCCAGAACGACAGCGTGGTCAGCAGCAGCCAGAAGCAGTAGATCGAGGTCAGCCCGAGCACCAGCGAGACCGCGAACGCCACGACGTCCAGCACCGACGGCGAGCCCGGCAACCGGGCCGCGGCGAAGACCGAGAAGGCGCCGCCGACCAGGACGTCCACGCCCTGCCAGAGCTGCACCCGGCGCAGGCTCACCAGCAGCTGCCCGTCGGCCGGCTTGGTCAGGACGAAGTCGAGGGTGCCCTGCTGCACGTCTTCCATCAGCTGCTGCATGTTGGGCTGGATGATCATCTTGATCACCCCGCCGACCAGGACGTAGATGCCCATGACGACCAGCAGCTCGGACCCGGACCAGCCGCGCAGCGACGAGGTGTTGGCGAAGACCAGGCCCAGCACGGCGAGCGAGGTGCCGACCGCGATCAGCGACTGGATCAGGCTGAACGCGAAGTTCACCCGGTATTGCAGCTCGTTGAGGATGCCGACACGCAGGAACGTCCCGGCCAGCCGCAGCCCGTTCACGCGCCCACCGCCCCGAACCGCCGCAGCCCGTTCACGCGCCCACCGACCCGAACCGCCGCACGCCGACCCGCCACACCAGCGCGACCAGCGCCGTCCCGACCGCGACCCAGACGGCCTGCAGCCCGAGGCCGACCAGCAGCTCGCGGGTGGACAGCGACCCGGCCAGCACCTCGATCGGGTAGCCGAACGTGTACTTGAACGGCAGCACCCCCGCCAGCGACGTGGCCCAGGCCGGCAGCAGCGCCAGCGGCACCAGCCGCCCGGACAGCAGCAGCTCGGCGGTGAAGTAGGTGTCGTAGATCGCGCTGACCCGGGTCGTCCAGAACGTGATCATGCCGAGCACCCACAGCAGCATGGACCGGATCAGGTACGCACCCCAGATCGCGACCAGGAACACCACGACCTCGAGCGGGCTGACGTCGAACGTGGGCCGGAACGCCAGCGTCAGCACGGCCGCGATCGGCAGCCACAGCACGACCACGACGACCTTCCACCCGGCGAAGAACGCGAGGTCGAAGTGCAGCGGGTGCACGGGTCGCAGCAGGGCCGCGGACAGCTCACCGCGCTGGATCCGCTCCTCCCACGCGAACGGTGTGAGCACGATGTTCATGTTCCGGACGAGCGTCCAGACGATGTAGTACGCCGCGAACTGCCCGGCCGTGATGCCGTCGACGGACCCACCGTGGGTGTTCGCCACCGTGGACCAGACCACGAGGTAGACGACCGGCTCGGCGACCATCCCGAGCATGTACGCGTAGTTGGCGGTCCGGTACTGGAACTGCACCTGCACCGCGGCCTTCATGACCGTGACGTACATGCCGGGCAGGCCGGTGAGCCTCACGTCAGGGCGCCGGCCGTGAGGACCTGCTCGATCACGTCCTCGACCGGCGGGTCCTCGATGGTCAGGTCGGTCACGCCGTGCTCGGCCAGCAGCCGGCCGGCGACGGCGGCTGAGCGGTCCTTGTCCACCCGCAGCGTGACCCGGTCGCCGTCGACCGAGACGACCTCGCCCAGCGAGCCCAGCGAGCCCAGCGAGCCCGGCCCGCCCGAAGAGCCCAGCCCGCCCGAAGAGCCCAGCCCGCCCGAAGAGCCCAGCCCGCCCGGAGAGCCCGGCGGGCCCGGCGACTCCAGCGCGGCCCGGTCCGGGATCGTGGCCGTGATCGTCTGCCGCTGGGCGAACCGGGTCGACAGCGCCCGCAGCGACCCGTCGTACAGGATCGAGCCGCGGTCGATGACGATGACGCGCTTGCACAGCGCCTGCACGTCGGCCATGTAGTGGCTGGTCAGCAGCACGGTCGCGCCCCGGCGGGCGTTGTAGTCGGCCAGGAACGCGCGGATCCGCTTCTGCATGGTCACGTCGAGCCCGATGGTCGGCTCGTCCAGGAACAGCACCTGCGGCGAGTGCAGCAACGCGCCGGTGATCTCCGCCTTCATCCGCTCGCCCAGCGACAGCTGCCGGACCGGCTTGCGGACCTGGTCGCCGATCTCCATCAGCTCGATCAGCTCGTCCCGGGTGCGCCGGAAGTCCGCGTCCGGGATCCGGTAGATCGCCCGATTCATCTCGTACGTGTCCAGGGCGGGCAGGTCCCACTGGAGCTGGTTGCGGTTGCCCATCACCAGCGTGATCCGGCGCAGGAAGTCCTTCTCCCGCTTCGAGGGCACGTGCCCGAGCACCCGGACCGTCCCGGCGCTGGGGAACAGCAGCCCCGACAGCATCTTCAGCGTGGTCGTCTTGCCGGCGCCGTTGGGGCCGAGGAACCCGACCATCTCCCCCGGGTCGACGGCGAAGCCGATCCCGCCGACCGCGACCACGTCCCGGGTCGTACGCCGGACGAGGCTGCGCACCGACGCCCGCAGCCCGGCCTCGCGCTCCGGCACCCGGAAGACCTTCTCCAGCCCCTCGACCCGGATGTCAGGCTCCACGCCCGCACCCTAGGACCGGCGGCCAGCACCTCTCGCAGGGTTTTCGCCGCGGGCTCAATAGCCGACGTGGGCCAGGCCCTGCTGCAGCAGGACGCCCTGGCCGCCGGTCATCTCGGCCAGCAGGCGCTCGTCGCGGGCCTCCTGCGGGGTGAACCAGGTCAGCTCCAGCGCGTCCTGCTGGGGGGCGCAGTCGCCCTCGACCGGCACCACGTAC
>DATINN010000080.1:0-3664 GCA_035474175.1 Mycobacteriales bacterium
CGTCACCAGCCGGTCGTACACGAACGGCAGGCCGCGGAAGCCGGTCACGACGACCGGGTTGGCGATCCCTACCGACGTCTCCCGCCGGGGCCGGTCCAGCGCGCGGACGATCGCCCGGGCCACCTTCTCCGGCGGGTCCACCGGCGGCGGCGGCCGCCCGCCCCGGCCGTAGTAGCTGGCGGCCTGCCGGTAGACCGGCGTGTCGACACCACCGGGCGAGACCAGGCTGACGCCGATCCCGGGCGTCTGCCGGGCCTCGATCTGCAACGTCCGGGCCAGCCCGTGCAGGGCCCACTTCGCCGTCACGTACGAGCTCATGTACGGGGTGGCGATCTTGCCCAGCAGCGAGCCGACCAGCACGAGCTGCCCGCCGCCGCCGTCCCGGAAGGCCCGCAGCGCGGTCCGGGCCACGTTGGCCGCGCCGGTCAGCGTGACGGCGATGACCTGGTCGAAGACCGGTCCCGGGACCTCGTCGAAGCGCCCGTACGCGACGACGGTGACCGAGTGCACGACCGCGTCGACCCGGCCGAAGCGGGCCACGGCCGCGGCGAACAGCGCGTCGACCGCGGCCGGGTCGGCGACGTCGGTCGGCACCACCAGCGTCTCGGCGCCGCCGCACTCCCCCGCGGTCGCCCGCAGCGCCTCCTCCGACCGGGCCGCCAGCACCAGCCGGTCCCCGCGCCGGGCCAGCCGCTGCGCGGTCGCCCGCCCGATCCCGCTGGACGCCCCGGTGATCACCACCACCCGCCCGCTCACCGACGGGCCCCGCTCCGCGCGCGCATGCAGTCCTCCCCGGGGTCCGCGACGCCCGCGGCTCTTGATCCCGGTCAAGGGGTATCCAGGCCGGCCCGTCCTAACCCCGCCCGACCCGCTCCCCGCCGCGCGGACCGGCGCCGAAGCCCCCCATCGGGTCCTCCGCGGGCCGGGTCGATCCACCGTCGGCGCCCGGCAGCGGGGCGCCCAGGGTCATGGTGAACGTCGCGCCCGCCCCGGGCCGGCTGTCGACGGTGACGTCGCCGCCGTGGGCCACCGCGATGGCCTGGACGATCGGCAGCCCGAGACCGGTCCCGCCCTCCGGCCGCGGTCCGCGGGCGAAGCGCTCGAAGATCCGGTCCAGGTCGGCGGGCGCGATCCCGACGCCGGTGTCCGCGACGGCGAGCACCGCCTGCCCGGCGCTGACCTCCGCGCGGATCGTGACCCGGTCGCCCGGCCCGCTGGCGTTGAGCGCGTTCTCCACCAGCGCGTCGAGCGCGTGCCGCAGCCGCTGCTGGTCGGCCAGCACGCAGACGGGGGCGGGCGCCCGGACCGTGACCTCCCGCCGGCTGGCCGCGCTCCACCGGCGGCCGGCCTCCCGGGCCAGGCCGTCGAGCGCGACCGGCGCGAGCAGCAGGGCGTCGGCGTGCCCGAGCGCGCTGAGCAGCAGCAGCTGGTCGGAGATGCGGGCGAGCCGGCGCAGCTCGTCGAGCATGACGGTGGCGTCGTGATGGCCGTCCGTGCCCGGCTCCTGGCCGTCGCGCAGGAACTCGGCGTGGCCCTGCGCGACGGTCAGCGGCGTCCGCAGCGAGTGCGCCGCGTCCCGCATGAACTCGCGCTCCCGCTCGGCGGCGCGGCCGAGCTCGTCCACCGCGTCCTGGCGGCGGCGCACGTGCCAGACCATGCCGAGGAAGACGCAGGACATGAGCGGGATCTCCGACAGCTCGGCCCGCTCGACCGGGGTGCGCAGCATCGCGGTCGTCGTCACCACGATCACGGCCAGCAGGACCGCGGTGGTCTGCCCGCTGGTCCAGCGGCGGAAGCCGTACAGGAACGTGATCGTGATCCAGATCCAGTGGAACGGCACGGTCTGCCACTGCGGCAGCGCCAGCATCGCCGCCGCGCAGGCGACGCAGAACGCGGCCCAGCCGAGCTCGGCCCGCCGTTCCCGCCCGACCGAGAGCCAGAAACTCTTACGGCTCAAGGACATAGCCCAGGTTCCGTACGGTCCGGATGACGCCGCGGCCGACCTTGTCCCGCAGCCGGTGCACGTACACGTCCACGACGTTGGTCTGCGGGTCGAAGTCCAGCTGCCACACGTCGGCGAGCAGGTCCTCGCGCGTGCAGGGCCGGCCGGCCCGGGCCATCAGGTGGCGCAGCAGGCCGAACTCCCGCTCGGACAGCTCGACCGGGCGGCCGCCGGTGCCGAGGTCGACGCGGCGGCGCAGCAGGTCCAGCGTCAGCCGGCCGGTGCGCAGATGCCGCTCGATCTCGGCCGGTGGCGGCAGGCTGGTGCGCAACTGGGCGCCGACCCGGGCCACCAGCTCGGCCAGCTCGAAGGGCTTGGGCACGAAGTCGGCCGCGCCCAGCTCCAGGCAGCGCACCTTGACGTCGGTGTCGGAGGCGGCCGAGAGGATCAGCACCCGCTGCTCCGGTCGCATCCGCATGACCTGGCGCAGGATCACCAGCCCGTGCACGTCCTGCATCCGCAGGTCCAGGACGATGAGGGCGTGACCGCCGTCGAGCGCGGCCGCGAGGCCCTGCTCGCCGCCGAGGGCCACGTCCACGGCCAGACCCTTCTCCCGCAGCGCGCGGCCCACGAAGCCGGCGACACCGGGCTCGTCGTCGACCACGAGCACGCGCCCTCCGGGTGCGGAGACGGCGGCAGGAGTGTCGACGGGAGCTGACATACCCCGAGTAAGGACTGCTGCTCAGCGTTCGTCAATCGTACATACGGCGCACTGATCGGATTACTTCGCCTACGGCGCTTCCAGCCCAGCAGGTCGGATTACGTCCAGATGACAGTGCGTTCACGGGGCGGCCGTACGGCGGTCGGCCGATCGACAGTGGCGCCGGTGCCCCACTCGGCGGGGCCGCTTCGAGAAAGGCCCTCACCCATGCTCGATCGCAGATCGCTGCTCCGGTTCGCCGTCGTCGGCGGCGCCGGTGCGGCGCTCCCGCCGGCCCTTTACCGGGCGGCCAGAATTCCTTCCGGCACAACCGTTGCGGCCGTCCGGCACGGCCACCAGCCGCTGGCCGTGCCGCCGGCGACCGTCCAGGGATCCTCGATCCCGATGCCGTTGCTGCCCACGGCCCGCCCGGTCGCGGGCAACACCTACCGGGTCACCGCCCGCGCCGGCACCGTCCGGATGCACCCGACCTTCGGGCCGACCCGCGTCTTCGGCTACGACGACAACAGCGGCCGCGGCGTGACCACTCCGGGCTACGTCTTCCAGGTCCGCAAGGGCACGCCGACCCGGGTCACCTACGTCAACGCCCTGCCGGCCCAGCACCTCTTCGACAACGAGGTGCCCGACTACATGCACGCCGGCGCACCGGTACGGATGAGCACCCACCTGCACGGCGGCCACGTCGCCGGTCTCAGCGACGGCAACCCGTACGCGTTCCCGGCCGAGTACCTCCCCGGGCAGAGCCAGAGCGTCCTCTACCCGAACGACCAGAACGCCACGCTGCTCTGGTATCACGACCACTCCGACCAGATCACCCGGCTCAACGTGTACGCCGGCCTCGTCGGCCTCTACGTCATCCGGGACGGCCTGGACACCGGCACCGAGCCGAACGGGCTGGGCGTGCCCGGCGGTCCGTACGAGATCCCGATCGTCCTGGCCGACCGCGCCTTCGACGCCAACGGCCAGCTCTTCTACTCCTCCGACCAGACCTGGATCCCCGA
>DATINN010000081.1:0-7523 GCA_035474175.1 Mycobacteriales bacterium
GGCGCGCCCGCGCCGACGACGAACTCAGCCGCGCCCGTCCGCCCGCGCAGGTGATCCGGCGTCGCCGTCTGCAGCACCGTGGAGCGGAAGACCACCGCCAGCACGTCGGAGATCCCGGCCACGACCAGGAACGCCAGCGTCAGCGCCAGCCCGCCGGCCAGCCCGAACCCGATCAGGCCGCCGCCCCAGCCCAGCACGCACAGCAGCATCGCCCGGCCCGGCCGCTGGACGTGCGAGACCGGCCCGGACAGCGCGGTCCCGAGCACGCCGCCGGCCGCGACCGCGGCGGTGAGCAGGCCCAGCGTCTGCGGGGCGCCGCCGAAGCGGTCGGCGTTGATCGCCGGGAACAGCGCGAACGGCATGCCCAGCGCGGTCGCGGACAGGTCGGACAGCAGCACGCCGAGCACGACCTTGCGGCTGCCGATGAACCGCAGCCCGTCGGCGAGCGCGCGCAGTCCCGGGGTGGCGCGGCCGCCGTCCGGCGCCATCGAGGGCAGCCGGAACACCGCGTACAGCGAGAAGGCGAAGCTGACCGCGTCGACGACGTAGCAGAACCGCAGGCCGCCGGCGGCGGTCAGCAGCCCGGCCAGCGACGGCCCGGCGATCAGGCTGAGGTGCATCCCCAGCATGGTGAGCGCGGCCCCGGCCGGGATCAGCTCGCGCGGCAGCAGCCGGGGCGCGAACGTCCGCTTGGCCGGGGCGCTGACCGCGGCGATGGCGTACTGCAGGGCGACCAGGCCGTAGAGCAGCCAGAGGCTGCGCGCCCCCGCGAACGCCTGCACCGCGAACAGCACCGACACGGCGGTCTGGGCACCGCTCGTGACCAGCACCAGCTTGCGCCGGTCGACCGCGTCCACCAGCGGGCCGCCGAGCAGGCCGACCGTGAGCGACGGCACCGCCGCCGCCAGCCCGACCCCGCCGACCGCGGCCGAGGAACCGGTCAGGATGAAGACCTGCAGGGCCACCGCGTACGTGGTCATCTGACCGCCGAGCTGGGAGACGGTCGAGGACAGGATGAACCGCCGGAAGTCCCGCGACACCCGCAACGGCCGCACGTCCAGCAGCAGCCTTCCCATCCCCCAGCGCCTCCCGTCGTTCGGTGTCAGTAGTGCTCCGGTCACGCAAATCGACGTTGACTGTTCGAACATGCGTTCGAGTAGCATGGCTCGCGTCGAGAGGGGCCGTCATGGGCTGGGACAACCCGCCGATTCCGTGGGCGGAGCTGGAGCGCGCACTGTCCGGCCGCCGGCCCGGTGGCGCCCATCCCGGTGATGGCGGTGACAGCCCGGCCTGGTCGCGCCGCCGGACAGAATACGTCGCCCCGCCGGTCATCGAGCCACCCGCCGATCGGGTGCCGTTCGCCGAGCTGCACTGCCACTCCAACTTCAGCTTCCTCGACGGCGCCAGCCACCCCGAGGAGCTGGCCGAGGAGGCGGCCCGGCTCGGCCTCGACGCCATCGCCCTCACCGACCACGACGGGATGTACGGGGTGGTGCGCTTCGCCGAGGCCGCCCGGGTGCACGGGGTGAAGACGCTCTACGGTGCCGAGCTGTCCCTGGGCCTGTCCGAGCCGCAGGGCGGCCACGCCGACCCCGAGGGCCACCACCAGCTCGTGCTGGCCCGCGACACCGAGGGTTATGCGCGGCTGTGCCGGCAGATCAGCGCCGCGCAGCTGACCGGCGGCACCAAGGGCCGCCCGGTCTACGACGCCGACGAGCTGGCCGGCGCGCACGACGGCCACTGGCTGGTGCTCACCGGCTGCCGCAAGGGCACCGTCCCGGCGGCGCTGGCCCGCGGCGGCGCGGCCGGGTGGGACGCGGCCGCCGGCGCGCTCGACGAGCTGGTCGGGCGTTACGGGCGGTCCAACGTGGCCGTCGAGCTGTGGCACCACGGCGACCCGCTCGACGACGCCCGCAACGACGCGCTGGCCGAGCTGGCCGCCGCCCGCGGGCTGGCCACCGTGGCCACCGGCAACGCGCACTACGCCTCGCCCCGGCGGCGCCGGCTGGCCACCGCGCTGGCCGCGGTCCGGGCCCGGCGCAGCCTGGACGAGATGGACGGCTGGCTGCCCGCCGCCGGCACCGCCCACCTGCGCTCCGGCGCGGAGATGGCCGAGCGCTTCCGGCGCTTCCCGGGCGCGGTCGAGCGGGCCGCCGAGCTCGGCCTGGCCTGCGCGTTCGACCTGCAGCTGGTGGCGCCGCAGCTGCCCGACTGGGACACCCCCGACGGCTACGACGAGATGCGCTGGCTGCGCGAGCTGACCCTGTCCCGGGCGGTGCAGCGTTACGGGACGCCCGGCGCCGAGCGGGTGCCGGGGGCGTACAAGCAGCTGGCACACGAGCTGGACATGATCGCCCAGCTCGACTTCCCGGGCTACTTCCTCATCGTCAGCGAGATCGTCGACTTCTGCCGGGAGAGCGACATCCTGTGCCAGGGCCGCGGCTCGGCCGCCAACTCGGCGGTGTGTTACGCGCTCGGCATCACCGCGGTCGACCCGGTGGCCTACGGGTTGCTGTTCGAGCGCTTCCTCGCCCCCGACCGCGACGGCCCGCCCGACATCGACCTGGACATCGAGTCCGGTCGCCGGGAGGAGGTCATCCAGCACGTCTACGAGCGTTACGGGCGCGATCGCGCGGCCCAGGTCGCCAACGTCATCACCTACCGGCCCCGGATGGCGGTGCGGGACATGGCCCGCGCCCTCGGCTACGCGCCCGGCCAGCAGGACGCCTGGTCCAAGCAGATCGAGCACTGGGGGCCGCTGACCGACACCGTCGACCACGACATCCCCGCGGAGGTCGTGGAGCTGTCCACCGAGCTGATGCACTTCCCGCGGCACCTGGGCATCCACTCCGGCGGCATGGTGATCTGCGACCGGCCGGTGGCCGAGGTGTGCCCGGTGGAGTGGGCCACGTTCGCCGACCGCTCGGTGCTGCAGTGGGACAAGGACGACTGCGCCGTCGCCGGGCTGGTGAAGTTCGACCTGCTCGGGCTGGGCATGCTCGCGGCCCTGCACACCACGAGGGAGCTGATCAAGCAGCACCACGGCCGGGTCGTGGACCTGGCCCTGCTCCCGGTCGACGACCAGGGTGTGTACGACATGCTCTGCGAGGCCGACTCGATCGGCGTCTTCCAGGTCGAGAGCCGGGCCCAGATGGCCACCCTCCCCCGGCTGCGCCCGCGCAAGTTCTACGACCTGGTGGTCGAGGTCGCGCTGATCCGGCCCGGCCCGATCCAGGGCGGCTCGGTCCACCCCTACATCCGGCGCCGGCAGGGCCTGGAGCCCGTGACGTACGCGCACCCGCTGCTGGAGCCGGCGCTGCAGCGCACGCTGGGCGTGCCGCTGTTCCAGGAGCAGCTGATGCAGATGGCGATGGACGCGGCCGGCTGCACGCCCGCGTTCGCCGACCTGCTGCGCCGGGCGATGGGCTCGAAGCGGTCGCACGAGAAGATGGCCGCGCTGCGCGACGACCTCTACGCGGGGATGGCCCGCAACGGGATCGTCGATGCGGGCGCGGACGAGATCTACGAGAAGCTCGCCGCGTTCGCCAACTTCGGCTTCGCCGAGAGCCACTCGATCAGCTTCGCCTACCTGGTCTACGCGTCGGCGTTCTTCAAGCGCTACTACCCGGCGGCGTTCTGCGCGGCGCTGCTGGACGCGCAGCCGATGGGGTTCTACTCGCCGCAGACGCTGGTCGCCGACGCCCGGCGGCACGGCGTGGTGGTGCGCGGGCCCGACCTCAACGCCTCCCTCGCCGGGCCCGCGCTGGAGCGCGAGGACCCCGACGGCCCGGCCCCGGTCGCCTCGGTGGCGGCCGACTGGAGCGACCTGGTGACCGCGACCGGGTTCGCGGTCCGGATCGGGCTGGCCTCGATCCGGGCGATCGGCGACGAGGTGGCCGAGCGGATCGCGGCCGGCCGGCCCTACCACGACATGGCCGACCTGGTCCGCCGGGTCGACCTGACCGCGGCGCAGCTGGAGGCGCTGGCGACGGCGGGGGCGTTCGGGTGCTTCGGGCTGAGCCGCCGGCAGGCGCTGTGGTCGGCGGGCGCGGTCGCGCAGGACCGGCCCGGCCGGCTGGGCGGGCTCGCGGTCGGCGTCGACGCTCCCCCGCTGCCGATGCTGACCGACGTGGAGCAGGCGATGGCGGACGTGTGGGCGACCGGGGTGTCCCCGGACAGCTACCCGACCCAGTTCGTCCGCGACCAGCTGGCCGCCGCCGGCGTGCTGACCGCCCGCGGTCTGTCCACTGTGGACGACGGGTCGCGGGTGCTGGTGGGCGGGGTGGTGACGCACCGGCAGCGGCCGGCGACGGCGAGCGGCATCACCTTCCTCAACCTCGAGGACGAGACCGGCCTGGTCAACGTGATCTGCTCCAAGGCGGTGTGGGCGCGGCACCGGCGGGTGGCGCGGGAGTCCGCGGCGCTGGTGATCCGCGGCATGCTGGAGCGCGTCGACGGGGTGACCAACGTGGTCGCCGAACGCATCGACAAGCTGGAGCTCTCGGTCCGCTCGATCTCCCGGGACTTCCGGTGAACGGCCCGCGCCGGGCGCCGGCGCTGCTGGGCCACCGACACACCAGCGCACCGCCCACCGGCGAGCCGGCGCTCCCCGACCGGCTGCCACCCCGGGACCCGCCCCCGCCGCCAGGCTCGGCGTTCCCGGGCCGGGACCGGACCCCGGCGTCGGATGGGTCGGCGTTGCCGGACCGGGTGCCGCCGCGGGGCGCGGATGAGTCGGCGTTCCCCGACCGGGTGCCACCCCGGGACCCGACCTCGGCACCGGGGTCGGCGTTCGCGAGCCGGGTGCCGCCCGGAGGCCCGGCGCCGGTCTTCGGCGGGGCGGTGCGGAGGGCCGGCCCCCGGGCCCGGGCGCTGCTGGGGTGCGGCGGCGGGAGCGGGTCGTGACCGCGGTGCCGCTGCGGTGGCGGCTGGCCGACGACGCGGCGCCGGACGCGCCCGGGCAGGGCTCGCTGTTCTCCTCCGACGACCTCATGACCGTCGAGCGCGGGACCGGTCGGATGTCCGGGATGGAGTTCCTGCACGTGCACGCCCGGCGGATCGTCAACGAGGTGCCGGCCGCGTCCCGGATGCCGTTCCGGTTCACCATCAACGCCTACCGCGGCTGCTCCCACGCCTGTACGTACTGCTTCGCCCGGCCGACCCACGACTACCTCGGGCTCAACATCGGGGAGGACTTCGAGCGGCGGATCGTGGTGAAGGTCAACGCGGTCGACCGGCTCAAGGCCGAGCTGCGCAGTCCGAAGTGGACCGGCGACCCGATCGCGATGGGCACCAACACCGACCCCTACCAGCGCTGCGAGGGGAAATACCGGCTGACCCGCGGCATCGTCGAGGTGCTGGGCGAGGCCCGCAACCCGTTCTCGGTGCTGACCAAGTCGGCGCTGGTGCTGCGCGACCTCGACCTGCTGGCCGCGGCGGCGAGGCGCACCGACGTCTCGGTGTCGCTGTCGATCGGCACGCTGGACGAGGCGGTCTGGCGGGCGACCGAGCCCGGCGCGCCCAACCCGCGGCGCCGGGTGGACGCGGTCCGGCAGCTGTCCGAGGCCGGCATCCGCACCGGGGTGCTGGTCGCGCCGGTGCTGCCCGGGCTGTCGGACTCGCCCGCGCAGCTGGAAGAGGTCGTGACGGCCTGCGTGGAGGCCGGCGCGCAGTCGGTGACCGCGATAATGCTCCACCTGCGGCCGGGCGTGCGAGAGCACTTCCTCGGCTGGTTGCGGCCGCGCGACCCCGGCCTGGCCGAGGACTACGAGCGCCGCTACCAGCGCGCCTACCTGCCCGACGTCGAGCAGAAGGCGCTCGCCGCCCGCGTCCGCGCGATCGCCGAGCGCGCCGGCGCCCGCTACGCAACCCCCCGCGAAGCCCGCGTCCCCTCCGGCGAGGCGATCGCCCCCTAGCTAGCCGTCCCCGAGGCGACGCCGGTCGATCCCGGCGGCACCGGCCGTCGTCGGCGGTGGTCGTCAGGGCGGCGCCGGTCGTCGTTCGGGCGGGCCGGCGCGAGCAGGGTGGTAGCGGGCGGCCCGGGTGCACCGCCCGCCTCCAGCAGCAGCCCGAGCGTCGCCATCGGCGCCGGCGCGCGCCGGGACCCCGCCAGCATCAGCCGCCCGGTCAGACCCGGCATGCCCTCCGGCCTACGCGAGCCGGCCGACGGCCTCGCACAGTCGCGTGTGGACGGACAGCTCGTCCTCGACCGGGGCCAGCACCCGGGCCTGGGCCAGCTCCTCGACCCGGCGGCGCAGCCGGCGGCGGGCGGCCCGGGCCCGGCGCCGGCCCCCGACCGCGGCCAGCCGCCGGGCCAGCAGCGCCAGCAGGATCCCGGCCAGCGCCCCGCCGATCAGCAGCAGCGTCGGCAGCGGGACCCGGCCGACGTGCGGCAGCGGCGGGTCCGGGAACCGCAGCCAGTCCAGGCCCAGCAGCACCAGCAGCCACACCAGCCCGGCCACCGTGGCGACGGCCAGCACCGCCTGCAGGAACCCGAACGGCAGCTCCCAGCGCGGCCGCCGGGTCGCGCCCAGGTCGGTGCCGGCGACCGTGCGGTCCAGCAGGTCGGGCAGGTCCGCGGTCGAGTTGGTGGCGGTGCGGCGCACCACGCCGGGCCAGGGTTCGGGCAGCCCATCGGTGGCGCGGTCGGTGAGCTGCCGCAGCGCGGTGTCGACCCGGGCCCGCTGCACCGCCGACGGCCCGGGCAGCCCGGTCCGGATCGCCTCCGACGGCGTGCCCTCCGGCAGCCGCAGCCGCCGCATCGGGTCCGGCCGGAGCTTGCGCAGCCATCGGGTGAACGGCCAGCCGGTGACGGCCGCGGCCCGGGCCCGGTGGGCGCGGTCGACCGCGGTGGCGATCGTGTCGGCGCCGGCCGCGTCGGTCAGCGCGTCCACCAGCGCCTCCCGGTCCTGCTTGCGGATCCCGCCGCCCTTGCCGCTCGGGCAGACCGGCCGCAGCGCGGCGGCCGTACGGCCCAGGTCCGCCTCCAGGCGCTGCACGGACGCCTTGCGTGCCGACGCCCGCTCGGACAGCGCGGTGCGCAGCTCGGGCAGCCCGTCGCCGGTCAGCGCGGACACCGCCAGGACCGGCACGGACGGCAGCCCGTCGGCGGCCAGCAGCCGGCGCAGGTCGGCCAGGCAGGCGGCCAGCGCGGCCGGGTCGAGCCGGTCGGCCTGGTTGAGCACGACCAGCGTCACGTCACCGTGCCCGGCCAGCGGACGCAGGTACTGGTCGTGCACGGCCGCGTCGGCGTACTTCTGCGGGTCCAGGACCCAGACCAGCAGGTCCACCAGCTCCACCAGCCGGTCGACCTCCAGCCGGTGCTCGGCCCGGATCGAGTCGAAGTCGGGCAGGTCGAGCAGCACCAGGCCGTCCGGCGCGTACGGCGAGTGCTCGCCGGCGGTGTGCCGGCGCGGCACCTGCAGCCAGTCCAGCAGCTCGCCGGCGCCGTCGGAGCCCCAGACCACCGCGGTCGCGGTCGACGTGGTCGGACGACGTACCCCGACCTGGCTCACGTCCGCGCC
>DATINN010000082.1:0-2945 GCA_035474175.1 Mycobacteriales bacterium
GCCGGGGACCCGGGGTCGGAGCGGCGGACCCGTTGCCCGGGAACGCTTCCTTGAGCCGGCGCGCGACCGGCGGTTCGATCGTGGAGGACGCGCTCTTGACGAACTCGCCCATCTCCTTGAGCTTGGCCAGAACGACCTTGCTCTCTACGCCGAGCTCCTTCGCGAGCTCGTGCACGCGGGCCTTGCCTGCCACTGGTCTCCTCGTCCGGAGCCGGGCGGCGACCCGCACGGCTCAGCTAGGGGTGGAACACACTCATCGCTGGCGCTTCATCGAGTGCTCATTGCCTTTTCGACCTGCCTGACTTGGTCGGGGGGCGGGCACGGTGCCTGACCCCGGGGTTACGTCCGGGACCTGCTGCAAAACGTACTCACGGACCTGCGCGGCGTCGAGCGAGGTGGTCAGGCGCAACGCGCGACCGAACGCCCGGCGCCGCTCCGCGAGATCGAGGCAGCCCACGTCGGGATGCAGGGACGCACCTCGACCAGGTTGCCGCCGACGGGGATCGGGGACGAGCCGGGGACCGGCTGGACCCTCCACCACCACGACACGCAGCAGCTCGGAGGCCGGCGAACGTTGGCGGCAGCCGACACAGGTGCGCACGGGCACCGACGACGTCCGACGGACCACGGACAGTCTACCCCGCCGGAGCAGCGTCGCGCCGCCGCCCGGCCGGGGTGTCCCCGGTCACCGGGCGGGGCGGGAGCCGGGGGCGGTCGGCGGTGCGGACCGGGTCCGGGACCCACCGGCGCGGACGGGACCGCCGCCACCGGCGCGGACCGGCCCGCCCTGGCGGCGCTGCGGCGGCGGCGCCGCGGCCGAGGCGGCCGGCGGACCGTCCGGGACGGGCGCCGCGTCACTGCGGATGTCGATGCGCCAGCCGGTCAGCCGCGCGGCCAGCCGCGCGTTCTGCCCCTCCCGGCCGATGGCCAGCGACAGCTGGTAGTCCGGCACGACCACCCGGGCCGAGCGGGCGGCCAGGTCGACGACCTCGACCGAGACGACCTCGGCCGGCGACAGCGCCTGGGCGATGAACGCGGCCGGGTCCTCCGACCAGTCCACGATGTCGATCTTCTCGCCGTGCAGCTCGGCCACCACGTTGCGGACCCGCGCGCCCATCGGGCCGATGCAGGCGCCCTTGGGATTGACCCCCGGCACCGTCGACCGGACCGCGATCTTGGACCGGTGGCCGGCCTCGCGGGCCACCGCCGGGATCTCCACGGTGCCGTCGGCGACCTCGGGCACCTCCAGCGCGAACAGCTTGCGGACCAGGTTGGGGTGCGAGCGGCTCAGCGTGATCGACGGGCCGCGCTGGCCCTTGGTCACGCCCACCACGTACGCCTTCAGGCGCAGGCCGTGCTCGTAGACCTCGCCCGGCACCTGCTCCGCCGGCGGCAGCACGGCCTCGACCTTGCCCAGGCTGACCAGCACGATCCCGCGCTCGGCCCGGCCCTCGTGGTGCTGCACGACGCCGCCCACGACGTCGCCCTCGCGGCCGCTCCACTCGCCGAAGGTGTTCTCGTGCTCGGCGTCGCGCAGCCGCTGCAGGATGACCTGCTTGGCCGTCATGGCCGCGATCCGGCCGAAGTCCTGCGGGGTGTCGTCCCACTCCCGGGCGACGGTGCCGTCCTCGGCCAGCTCCTGGGCCCAGACGGTCACCGAGCCGGTCTTGCGGTCGACCTCGACCCGGGCGTCGGAGTGTGGCCCCTCGGTGTGCTTGTACGCGGTGAGCAGGGCGGTCTCGATCGCCCCGACCACGGTGTCGAAGGAGATCTCCTTCTCCCGCTCGATCAGACGCAGTGCCGCGATGTCGACGTTCACGATTCCTCCTCCTCCGCGTCGTCCTCGATCTCGTCCTCGTCGTCGTCCTGGGCCTCGGCCTCGGCCCGGCCGAACTCGACCTGCACCAGGCCGGCGCCCAGCTCGGCCCAGGGGTGCGGGGTGCGGGCACCGGCCTCGTCGGCCAGCACCACCCCCTCGTCGTCCGCGGCCGCGACCCGGGCCCGGACCTTGACCCCGCCGATCGGGACCTCGACCAGCCGGCCGACGGCACGCCGCCAGTGCCGCGGCTCGGTCAGCGGGCGGTCGACCCCGGGCGAGGTCACCTCCAGCACGTATGGCGAGTCGCCGAAGAGCTCCTTGTCCCGGGCGTCGAGGACCTCGGTGACGGCGCGGCTGACCGCGGCCACCTCGTCCAGCGTGACGCCGGCGTCGGAGTCGACCACCACCCGCACGACCTTGCGCTTGCCGGCCGGGCTGACCGTGACCTGCTCCAGGTCACAGCCGACCGCCTCGATGGCCGGGCCGAGCACGGTGGCCAACCGCTCCCGCTGAGCCGCTCCGGACGTCATCGTTGGAGCCTCCTCCACGGGTTGCGACGAACCACACGAGGGTAGCGGCTCGCCCGTCCCGGTACGAACGGCCCGCATCCACCACCCGCGCCGGCGGTAGGGGTGACCTGGGAGACTGCGTCCCGTGGTCGCCGTCTCCCGTCGCTCGGTGCTCGCCGCCGGCGGCGCCGGGGTGCTGCTGGCCGCCTGCACGGACGGCGGTCCGGCGGCGCCGGTCGTCACCACTCCGCCGCCCCCGGACCCGCTGCTGGCCGAGCTGGCGGACGAGCGCCGGCTGGTCGCGGCGTACGACGCGACCGCTCAGCGCCATCCGGCCCTGGCGGCGCGGCTGGCGGGTTCGCGGGCGGACCACGCCGCGCACGCGACGGCGCTGCTCCGCCTGCTCGGACCGGACGCCGCCGGCGCCGACACACCCGCCCCGACCGGTACGGCCGTCCCGACCGGGACACCCGGGACCGGTGGGACCGGTGGGACCGGGTCGCCGGGCGAGACCGGGTCGCCGGGCGAGACCGGCGCCTCCGGCGGCACCGGCGCGTCCGGCGGGACCGGCGCGTCCGGCGGGACCGGCGCCTCCGGCGGGACCGGCGCCTCCGGCG
>DATINN010000083.1:0-6743 GCA_035474175.1 Mycobacteriales bacterium
TGCTGCTGCTCTACTTCCAGCTGATCGGCTACGGCGTGTGGGTCGCGCTCGGGGTGGTCGAGGAGAAGTCCAGCCGGGTGGTCGAGCTGCTGCTGGCCACGCTGCGCCCGTGGCAGCTGCTGGCCGGCAAGGTGATCGGCATCGGCCTGCTCGGGCTCGGCCAGCTGGTGCTGACCGGGCTGGTGGGCATCGTGGCCGCGCTCGGCACCGGCCTGGTGGACGTGCCCACCGGGATCGCCGGGGTGGCCGGTCAGGTGCTGATCTGGTTTCTGCTCGGCTTCGCCTTCTACGCCTGCCTGTACGCGGCGCTGGCCTCGCTGGTCTCCCGCCAGGAGGAGGTGCAGAACGTCACCGCGCCGCTGTCCGTCCTGCTGGTCGGCAGCTTCTTCCTGGGCCTCGGCGCCCAGGGCAGCCCGGACAGCGGGCTGTCCCGGGTGACCTCGATCGTGCCGCCGTTCTCCACGATGGTGATGCCGATCCGCTGGGCCTCCGGCAACGTCCCGCTGTGGGAGGTCGGGGTCTCGATGCTGCTCATGGTCATCGCGGTCGTGCTGCTGATCCGGCTGGCCGGCCGGATCTACGCCGGGGCGGTGTTGCGCAGCGGACCGCGGGTGCGGATCAAGGACGCGCTGGCCGCGGGCAAGGAGAGCGACCGCGCCGCCGGCCGGAGGGACGGCGATCGGGCCGCCGCCAGAGGCTGACCGCACCGCTCACACGTCCCGCCGGTCGAGCACGATCAGCGCCGGCCCGAGGAAGGCCGCCAGCCAGCCGGCCACCACCAGCGCCGCCAGCCACGGGCGCAGGCCGTCGGGGGAGTCGGCGAAGTGCGGCAGCGTGAGGCTGTCGGACGCCGCGCCCGGCAGCCAGCGCATGGCGTGGTCGTCCCACCAGTGCGGCAGGAACGGCGCCAGCACGTACGGGCCGAACAGCAGGCCGAGCATCGCCGCCACCGACCCGGCGGCGCTGCGGAGCACGAAGGTCACCGCCACGGCGATCACCGGGAACAGCGGCGCCCCAGCGGCGACGCCGAGGACCACCCGCAGCACCCGTCCGGTGCTGGCCACCGGCACGTCCTCGCCCGCGAACATGACCCGGGTGACCAGCACCATGCCGGCCACCGCGACCAGCGAGGCGACGAAGGTGACCGCCGCGACGACGACCACCTTGGCCAGCAGCACCCGCTCCCGGCGTGGGGTCGCGGTGAAGGTCAGCGCGGCCATGCGGGAGCCGTACTCCGAGGACACCGCGGTGACGCCGAGGACCGTGAACAGCGTCCCGGTCAGGATCGTGCCGATCAGCGACGTCTCGATCGGGCTGAACGCGGCCCGGTCCTCGGGCGACCACTCCGTCCAGGTCGCCAGCACGGCCCAGCCCACCAGGGCGGTCGCGCCGACGCCGAGCACGGCGCCGAGCAGCAGCGTGACCCGGGCCGAGCGCAGCGACGCCAGCTTGGTCCACTCCGACGCCAGCGTCGCCGCGAAGCCGGGCGCGGGCAGGCTCTCGCGCAGGTCGGTGCTCATGCCGGCACCCCCGGCCCGATCAGGTCGAGGAACGCCTCTTCCAGGCTGCCGCGCGCCGGCGTCAGCTCGTGCAGCGGGAGGCCGGCGGCCGCGGCCGCGTCCCCGATCTGCGCCGCGGTCAGCCCGGTGACGTCGAGCGCGCCGTCGAACTCGGTCAGCACGTCACCGCCGAGCCCGGACAGCAGCGCGGCCATCGGCTCCGGCGACGGCGACACGACCCGGACGTGCCCGCCGCCGTGCTGGCGGGTCAGCTCGGTCAGGGTCGTGTCGGCGGCCAGCCGGCCGTTGCCGATGACCAGGATGCGGTCGGCGGTCTCCTCCATCTCGGCCATCAGGTGGCTGGAGACGAGCACGGTGCGCCCTTCGGCGGCCATCTTCCGCAACAGCACGCGCACCTGCCGGATCCCGTCCGGGTCCAGCCCGTTGACCGGCTCGTCGAGCAGCAGCGTGGCCGGATCGCCGAGCAGCGCGGCGGCCAGCCCCAGCCGTTGTGACATGCCGAGGGAGAACCCGCGCACCTTCCGCCCGGCGACCGCGCTCAGCCCGACCACCTCCAGCACCTCGTCCACCCGCCGCAGCGGGATGCCGCCGGCCCGGGCCAGCCAGGTCAGATGCAGCCGGGCACTGCGGTTGCCGTGCACCGCCTTGGCGTCCAGCAGCGCGCCCACCTCGCGCAGCGGCGCCCGCAGCTCCCGGTAGGGCCGGCCGTGCACCGTCGCCGAGCCGCTCGTGGGCCGGTCCAGCCCCAGGATCAGCCGCATCGTCGTCGACTTGCCCGACCCGTTGGGGCCGAGGAAGCCCGTCACCAACCCCGGCTGCACGTCGAAGGTCACGCCGTCGACCGCCACCGTCTCGCCGTACCGCTTGGACAGCATCCGCACCTTGATCACGACGATGACGCTAGGAGCCGGCGACCCGGGCCACATCCGTCCCGAGAACGGGATCCGGCCTCCCCCGAGCGACGGAGGGAGAGCGCCTCAGACCGAGCGCGGCCGCACCAGCCCGACCTCGTACGCCAGCACCACCGCCTGCACCCGGTCCCGCAGCCCGAGCTTGCGCAGCACCGCCGAGACGTGCGTCTTCACCGTCGCCTCGCTCAGCGACAGCCGCCCGGCGATCTCCGCGTTGGACAGCGCCGCGGCCACCAGCCGCAGCACCTCCCGCTCCCGGTCGGTCAGCTCCCGCAGCTCGGCCGGCTGCCCGACGGCCGGCGCGACCATCCGGTCGAGCAGCCGCCGGGTCACCGACGGGGCCAGCAGCGCGTCGCCGCGGGCCACCACCCGGACGGCCTCGACCAGCTCGGCCGGCAGCGCGTCCTTGAGCAGGAACCCGCTCGCCCCGGCCCGCAGGGCGGCGAACACCGACTCGTCGGCGTCGTACGTCGTGAGCACGACGATCCGGGTCGTCCCTCCGGCCGAGACGATCCGCCGGGTCGCCTCCAGCCCGTCCATGACCGGCATCCGGATGTCCATCAGCACCACGTCCGGTCCCAGCTCAGCGGTCAGCGCGACCGCCTCCGCGCCGTCCGCGGCCTCGCCGACGACCGTGAGGTCGGGCCGGGAGTCGAGGATCATCCGGAAGCCGCCGCGGACGAGCGCCTGATCGTCCGCGAGGAGGACCCGTACGGTCATCGCGCCGGCTCCAGCGGCAGCCAGGCCCGGACCCGGAAGCCGCCGTCCGGCAGCGGCCCGGCGTCCAGCGTGCCGCCGAGCAGGGCGGCCCGCTCCCGCATCCCGGTCAGCCCGCGGCCGCCGGTGCCGGCGCCACCTCCGGTCCCGTTCCCGTCGTCGGACACGTCCACCTCCAACGCCCCGCCGACCTCGCGGATCGTCACCGACGCGCGGGTCGCGTGCGCGTGCCGCAGCGTGTTGGTCAGTGCCTCCTGCACGATCCGGTACGCCGACAGGTCGACCGCGGCCGGCAGCACCCGGCCGCGGGACGAGTCGTGCACGGCGACCTCCAGCCCGGCCGCCCGCAACGGCACCGTCAGCTCCGCCAGCTCCGCCAAGCCCGGCCGAGACGACCCACCCGCCGCCGGCCCAGCCCCTGATACCCCCGCCCCCAGGAGGTGCCGCAGCTCGCCCAGCGCCTCCCGCCCGGCCGCCTCGATCGAGCGCAGCGCGGACCGGGCCTGGTCGGGCCGGGCGTCGAAGACGTCGTCCGCGGCGGCCGCCTGCACCACGATCACCGACACGCTGTGCGCGATCACGTCGTGAAGCTCGCGGGCGATGCGGGCCTGCTCCTCGCCGACGGCCCGCCGGGACGCCTCGACGATCGCCTGCCGCCGCGAACGGACGGCCTCGGCCAGCGCCCACACCGCCACCGCGACCGCCATCCCGAACCAGACATCCTCGGCCGGGGCCCACGGCAACGACAGCGCGGTGACGCCGAGCACGACGGCCAGTCCCGGCAGCGACCACAGCGGCGGCCGGGCCACGGCCAGCGACCACATCGCGACCAGCGCGGCCACCGGGAAGATCGTCTCCGGCGTCAGCAGCTGCAGGACCACCCCGCCCGCGGCGGCGACAGCGAGCGCCAGGACCGGACGGTGGTGCCGCCAGACCAACGCGGCGCCCGAGATCGCAGCGGCCGCCACGCCGAGCAGCGTCAGCCAGCTCCCGTCCGTACGGTCCGGACCGAGCACGACCATGGCCTGGAACAGCGCGACCCCGACGGGCACGACGACGTCCAGGACGCGTCGGACCGACTCGGCTCGTGGAGGCACGCCCGGATTATCGGCGCACCCGCTCGTACCGGGCCAATGCCTCCAGCCGCTCGGCCGCGTGGTCCACGATCCGCTCCGGGTAACCGGAGGGCACGCCGCCGGGCAGTTCCCACGGCTCGTGCACGTCCGCGCCCGCGACCGACCGCAGCTCGGGCACGTACGTGCGGACGTAGTCGCCGGAGGGATCGAACTTGCGCCCCTGCGTGATCGGGTTGAACACCCGGTAGAACGGCGCGGCGTCGGTCCCGCAGCCGGCCACCCACTGCCAGCCGTGGTTGTTGGAGGCCAGGTCCCCGTCGACGAGGTGCCGCATGAACTCCCGCGCGCCCAGCGTCCAGTCCAGGTGCAGGTCCTTGACCAGGAAGGACGCGACGATCATGCGGACCCGGTTGTGCACCCAGGCGTCGGCGCGCAGCTGCCGCATGCCGGCGTCGACGATCGGGTAGCCGGTGCGCCCCTCGGCCCAGGCCGCGAACCGGTCCGGGTCGGTGTCCAGCTCCATCCCCCGGTACGCCGGGTTCAGGCACTCGCGCGCCGACTCCGGCCGCTGCCAGAGCACGTCGGCGTAGAACTCCCGCCAGGCCAGCTCCTTGCGGAACGTCTCCGCACCCTCGCCACTGTGACCCTTCAGATCGCGCAGCAACGTCCGCGGATGCACGGTGCCGTACTTCAGGTGCACCGACAGCCGGCTCGTCGCCGGCCGATCCGGCCGGTTCCGCTCGTCCTTGTAGGTCCGCAGCGCCGCCTCCCGGAACTGCGCCCACCGCGCCAGCCCCGCCGCCTCGCCCGCGTCCGGCAGCGCCAGTCCCGCGGGCAGGTCCGGGTCCTTGGGGATCCCGGTCGTGTCCACCCCGGTCAGCCAGCGCACGCCGGCGGCGGCGGAGTCGGCCGGCGCCCGCCAGCCGTGCCGCATCCAGGCCCGGTAGAACGGCGAGTAGACCCGGAACGGGGTGTCGTCGTCCTTGCGCACCCGCCCGGGCGCGACCGCGTACGGCGAGCCGGTCCGGACCAGCGGCACCCCGGAAGGCAGCGCGTCGGCGACCCGCGAGTCCCGCTCCCGCCCGTACGGGCCGAAGTCGGCGGCGACGTGCACCGAGGACGCCTCGACCTCGCGGAACAGCCGGGGCAGCACGTTCTCCGGCTTGCCCGGCACGACGACCAGGCGTCCGCCGAGCGAGTCGTCCAGCGCCCGCAGGCAGCGGTAGAGGAAGGCCAGCCGGGGCGCCCCGCTCGGCCCGCGCAGCGCGTCGTCGAGCACGAACAGCGGCAGCACCCCGTCGCCGGCCGCGTCCCGGGCCGCGAGCAGGGCCGGGTTGTCGCCGAGCCGCAGGTCCCGCCGGAACCACAACACGCTGGTCACAGGCGCGACCCTAAGGCCGCCCCGCGGCCCCCGCCCGTCGACCAACCCGGGCCGGGACCCGACCGGACCCCGGGGAGGGAACCACCGGCCCGGCCCGTACGTCCCAGCACTCATGGTGACGGTCCGGCTCCGAGCCCTGCTCGTACTCCCCGTCGTGGGCGGTGCCCTGCTGCTGTCCGCCTGCGGCAACGGCACCGACCAGGCGGCCGGCGACGGTCCGACCACCGCCGCGCCCACGACCAGCGCGTTCCCGACCCCGGTGCCGGTGCCGAGCACGCCCACGGCCGTGCCCACCGGGACGGCGACGAAGCACCCGGGCCCGCCCGGCATCCCGATCGGCAGCGGCCGGCCGATCACCGTGGACGGGATCATCGAGGGCGGGGTCGAGCCCGGCTGCAAGGTGCTCACCTCGGCGAGCACCATGTACCTCATCCTGGGCGGCAAGGACGTCCCCCTGGGCGTCCCCGTCCGGGTCGAAGGCATCCTGCAGCCCGGCGTTTTGAGCACCTGCCAGCAGGGGACGCCACTGCGGGTGACTAGCGTGAAGCGTCGCTGACCGGCGGCGAGCAGACACAGTGGAGGATTCGGACTCATGAGCGTGGACCCGGGCGCGTCGGAATCGGGCAGCGACCCGCAGGACGCGGTCATGGACATCGACGAGGAGTCGACGCTCGAGGACAACGAGGTCCTGGACCCGATCGACGAGGACGACAACACCAATGACCCCGGCGCCTCGGTGTACGACACGAGCTGGGTGCCGGACGACCGGCCCAACCACCGCACCGACTTCGGCAACACGCTGACGGAGATGCGGGAGGGCGAGACGCTGGACCAGCGGCTGGCCGAGGACGAGCCCGACCTGCTGGAGCAGGAGCTGGGCGACCCGGTCGACCAGATCCTGGGTCAGCGCGCGGACACCGAGGACGACCCCAACGTCGAGGAGGACCCGGACGCGGAGCTCGCGACCCTGGCCGACGACGACCCCGAGGTCCGGCGGGCGCTGGTCGACGCCGGCGGCGACCTCGACCTGCCGGGGGCGTCCTTCGAGGAGGAGCAGCCCCGGGCCGGCCGGCTGGTCGAGCCGGACGAGGGCCTGGAGTCCGACACCGAGAAGGACCTGATCGCCTACGACGCGGGC
>DATINN010000084.1:0-1839 GCA_035474175.1 Mycobacteriales bacterium
AGCTCCAGCAGCTCGATCGCGTCGGTGCCGAGCGGGGCGGTGTCCGGCGGCAGCACCATGATCCCGGCCAGCGCGATCGGGCCGGAGCCGTCGGTGACCAGCAGGTCGTCCGGGTCGAGCGCCCGCCGGGTGCCGTCCAGGGTCTCCAGGACCTCGCCCGCGACCGCCCGCCGGACCGTGATCCCGCCGGTGAGCCGGGAGCGGTCGAAGGCGTGCATCGGCTGGCCGGTCTCCAGCATCACGTAGTTGGTCACGTCGACGGCCAGCGAGATCGACCGGATCCCGGACAGCACCAGCCGCCGCCGGATCGCCAGCGGCGTCGGGGCGGCCGGGTCGAGGCCGGTCACCACCTGCGCGGTGAACCGGTCGCAGCCGACCGGGTCCTCGACCGTCACCGGCCAGCCGTCCGCGGACGGCGCCGGGACCGGCACCGCGGCCGGGTCGGTGAACGGCACGCCGAAGCCCAGCGCCAGCTCGCGGGCGATCCCCCGCACCGACATCTGGTAGCCGCGGTCGGGCGTGGTCTCCAGGTCGAGCACCACGTCCCGCAGCTCCAGCAGCTCGATCGCGTCGGTGCCGAGCGGGGCGGTGTCCGGCGGCAGCACCATGATCCCGGTGTGGTCGTCGCCCAGCCCGAGCTCCCGGGCCGAGCAGATCATGCCGTCGGACACGTGCCCGTACGTCTTGCGGGCCGAGATGGCGAACCCGCCGGGCAGCACCGACCCCGGCAGCGCGACCACCACGAGGTCGTCGACGGCGAAGTTGCGGGCGCCGCAGACGATGCCGCGCGGGCCGGCGCCGACGTCGACCTGGCACCAGCGGATGGTCTTGCCGTTGCTCGCGACGAACTCCTCGTACGAGAGCACCCGGCCGACCACGACCGGGCCGGTCAGGTCGGCCCCGACCGGCTCGACCGAGTCGACCTCGATCCCGAGCCGGACCAGCGCGTCCGCGACCTCGCGGGTCGAGCGGTCACCGAGGGCCACGTGCTCACGCAGCCAGGACAGCGGCAGCCGCACGGCTCAGACCTCCGTTCCGAACGGCAGCGTGAACCGCACGTCCCCCTCGATCATGTCCCGCATGTCCTCGACGTCGTGCCGGGCCATCAGGGTCCGCTCGATCCCCATCCCGAACGCGAAGCCGCTGTAGCGCTCCGGGTCGACGCCGCAGGCGACCAGCACCCGCGGGTTGACCATGCCGCAGCCGCCCCACTCCACCCAGCCCTCGGACTTGCAGGTCCGGCAGGGCCGGGACGGGTCGCCGACCGACGCGCCCCGGCAGACCCAGCACTGCAGGTCGAACTCGGCCGACGGCTCGGTGAACGGGAAGAAGTGCGGCCGGAAGCGGGTGCCGAGGCCGGGACCGAACATCTGCGCGGCGAAGTGGTCGAGCGTGCCGCGCAGGTGCGCCATCGTGATGCCCTCGGCCACCGCCAGCCCCTCGACCTGGTGGAAGACGGGGCTGTGGGTCGCGTCGAGCTCGTCGGTCCGGTACGTCTTGCCCGGGACCACGACGTACACCGGCGGGGTGCGCTCCAGCAGCACCCGGGCCTGCACCGGCGAGGTGTGCGTGCGCAGCAGCAGCCCGGGCTCGCCGCCGACGTAGAAGGTGTCCATCGCGGCCCGGGCCGGGTGGTCCTTGCCGAAGTTGAGCGCGTCGAAGTTGAACCACTCCGACTCGACCTCGGGCCCCTCGGCGACCTCGTAGCCCATCGCCACGAACACGTCCGCGATCCGCTCGGACAGGCTGGTGATCGGGTGCCGGGCGCCGCGCGGGCGGCGGTCCCAGGGCAGCGTGACGTCGACGGCCTCCTCGGCCAGCACCCGGGCGTCGCGCTCG
>DATINN010000085.1:0-5760 GCA_035474175.1 Mycobacteriales bacterium
CAGCTCCGGCCCGGCGGCGGGATCTACTACCTCAACCCCGGGTACGACGGGCTGCGGGCCGGCCGGATCACCGAGGCGCTGCCCGCGGCGCTGCGGCACGGCAAGGTCGACGCGGATGACATCGCCCGTATCCAGCACGACACGGTGCTGCTGGACGCCGAGTTCTTCGCCCCGCGGATCGGCGCGGCGCTGCTGCGGGCCGCGCGGTCGGACGTCCCGCAGCTGCGGGCGCTGGCCCGCGACCCCAAGGTGGTCGAGGCCGTGCTGCGACTGTCCACATGGGACCACTCCACGCCCACCGGGATCGCCGAGGGCTACGACGCGGCCGACGTGGACGGCCACCTGCGGGCGCCGTCGGCCCGGGAGCAGGCGACCAGCGTGGCCGCGACGCTCTACGCGGTCTGGCGCAGCCGGTTCCTGGCCGCCACCACCGACGCGGTCTCGCGCCGGCTCGGCGCGCCGCCGGTGGACGGCCAGCGGGCGCTGACCGCGCTGAAGCGGGCGCTGTCCGGGGTGCCGTCCGCGTCCGGGGTCGACTTCTTCGCCGCCCCCGGCGTGGCCGACGCGAAGGACCGGCAGGCGCTGGCGATGCTGACCGCGGTCCGCACCGGGCTGGGCCGGCTGGCCTCGCCGGACTTCGCCCCCGCCTTCGGCGGGTCGACCCGGATCGCCGACTACCGCTGGGGCCGGCTGCACCGGCTGACCCTGACCTCGCCGCTGGGCGGGCCGTTCAACGCGCCGCCGGCGTTCGGCCGGTTCCCGGCGGGACTGCCGGGACTGAGCGGCCTGCCGAGTTTGGGCGGCGTCCCGGTCGACGGCGGGTACGGCACGGTCGACGCGGCCGCGCACGACCCGCGGGCGGACTCGCCCGACGGCTTCACCTTCGGCTCCGGCCCGGCCCGCCGGTATGTCGGCGTGCTCACCCGCAGCGGCCCGGTCGGCCGCAGCGCGCTGCCGGGCGGGACGTCGGCGCTGCCGACCGACCGGCACTACCTGGACCTGCTGCCGGCGTACCTGACCGACGACTCGTACCCGGTGCGGGTGCGGGAGCGGGACATCCGGCGGGCGACGGAGTCGGTGACGACGCTCCGGCCGTAGCCGTAGCCGTAGCCGTGCCGGTCAGTCGTGCCCGGGAAGCTCTTCCCGGGTGCGGCTGACCAGCGGCACCACCAGCCAGATCAGCACGAACACCGCGGCCACGGCGGCCGAATACCACAACCCGGCGGTCCGGCCGAGGACCTGCTCCAGGATCAGCAGCACCACGCCGACCAGCGCGACGGCCAGGCAGGCCAGCCCGCCCAGGGCGAGGCGGTGCGAGACCCGGACCAGGTCGTCCTTCTGGTTGTGCCGGAACACGATCCGATGGAACGCGACCGGCCCGATCAGCAGCGCGGTCGCGGCCGCCGCGGCCAGCAGCGTGACCACGTAGGTGCCGCGCTGCAACGAGCTGATCTTGTCGAACTGCGGCGTGAACGCGACCGTGAGCATCGAGGCGAACAGGATCTGCACGCCGACCTGCGCCACCCGCAGCTCCTGCAGCAGCTCGCCGTAGTTGCGGTCCAGCCGCTCGGGCTCGCTCTCGTCGCGGCCCACGGCGCCGGGATTCTCTGCCACGGGGCTGGCCCTACCCCGCCGACCGCAAATCCAATGCCCGGTTTGCGGGACGGCGGTTAGGGTCGCGGGCGTGCCGCCCGAGATCCGCCATCCCGTCGTGTCCGAAGCCGCCGACTTCCTGCGCAGCGTCAACACCGCATACCTGGAGCCCGAGAGCAAGGACGCCGGGCGGGCCGAGTTCTGGCTGGAGCACATCCGGCCCGACCTGGACCGGACCTGGGGCGCGTTCGACCGCGGCCGGGCCGTGGGCTCGCTGCGCAGCCTGGACTTCCAGCTCACGGTGCCCGGCGGCCGGACACTGCCGGCCGACGGGATCTCGATGGTCAGCGTGGCCGCGACGCACCGCCGCCGCGGCCTGCTCACCGGCATGATCGCGGCCGACCTGGCCGCCGCGGCCGACCGCGGCGACACCGCCAGCATCCTGATGGCCTCGGAGTGGCGGATCTACGGCCGGTACGGCTTCGGCCCGGCGACCGAGGCGGCCGAGTGGCGGGTCGACAAGCTCCGGGCCGGCCCGCAGTCGCCGCGGGGCGAGCTGGAGTACGTCAGCGCGGCCGAGCTGCGCCCGCTGGCCCCGCCGGTCTTCGACCGGATTCGGCTGCAGCGGGCCGGCGGCCTGGACCGGCCGGAGCCGCGCTGGGACCGGGAGCTCGGCCTGGTCCGGATGGAGGGCGGCGAGCCCGACTGGGACGGCCGGGCCGTCGTGCACCGGGACCCGGCCGGCGAGGTCGACGGCTACCTGCGCTACAGCTCCACCTGGGGCGGCCTGGAGAACACGCTCACGATCGACGAGCTGGTGGCCGCGACCGACTCGGCGTACGCGGACCTGTGGCGGTTCGCGCTCTCGGTCGACCTGATCACGCACGTGGTGGCCCGCCGCCGGCCGATGGACGAGCCGCTGCCGTGGCTGCTGGCGGACGGGCGGTTCGCCCAGCAGACCGACCGCTACGACAAGCTCTGGGTCCGGCTGCTGGACGTGCCGGCCGCGCTGACGGCCCGCGACTACCTGGCCGCGGGCCGGGTGGTGCTGGAGTTCGTGGACAAGGCCGGGTACGCGGCCGGGCGCTTCGAGCTCGACGCCGGACCGGAGGGCGCGACCTGCCGGCCGACCACCGCGAACGCCGACCTGACGCTGCCGGTGGCCGCGCTCGGCAGCGCGTACCTGGGCGGGCACCGGCTCGCCGGCCTGGCCGTGGCCGGTCTGGTCGACGAGCACACCCCGGGCACCCTGCGCACCGCCGACCGCCTCCTGCTCACCGACCGCGCGCCGTGGGCCACCCTCAACTTCTGAACCAGATTGACAACGAGTGTTTCGAAAGGTGTACTTCGAAACATGTCTTTCAAGGTGCGCCGGCCCACGTCGGCGACGGAGCTGCGGGCGCTGGCCCACCCGACCCGGCTGGCGCTGGTGGAGCTGCTGGAGGAGGAAGGTCCGCTCACCGCGACCCAGGCCGGCGAGCGCCTCGGCGAGTCCCCCGCGAACGCCTCCTTCCACCTGCGCACGCTGGCCCGGTACGGCTACGTCGAGGAGGCGGCCGGCGGCCACGGCCGGCAGCGGCCCTGGCAGGTCACGCACACCTGGACCCGTATCGGCGGTGACGACCTGGGACCGGAGGCCGAGCTGGCCGCCGACGCCCTGCTGGAGCTGATCCGGGACCGCGACCTGCGGCGGCTGCGCGACTACGGGCGGACCCGCGAGGACTACCCGAAACAGTGGCGGGACGCCGCGCACGAGATGCGGCTGCTCCTCCACCTCACCGCGGCCGAGCTGGCCGAGCTGTACGAGGCGATCGAGTCGGCGCTCGCGCCGTACCTGGAGAAGGAGGACCGGCGCCCCGGGACGCTGCCGGTCTCCATCGGCATGCACCTGGTGCCGACCCGGCTGCCGTCCGACGCCGACCCGGTCGACCCCGCCGCCGGGCCGGAAGGGGACCGGCCGTGAGGAGCGTGCTGCGAGACCGCAACCTGCGCCTGCTGCTCGGCGCGGACGCGCTGTCGCTCACCGGCAGCAGCGCGCTCTGGCTCGCCCTCGGGATCTGGGTCAAGTCGCTGACCGGCAGCACCGCCGCCGCCGGCATGGTGATCTTCGCGATCCTGGGGCCGTCGGTGCTGCTGGCGCCGGCCGGCGGGATGCTGGTCGACCGGGTCCGCCGCCGCCCCCTGCTGGTCACGGTCAACCTGCTCACCGGGGCGGTGGTGCTGCTCCTGCTGCTGGTGCGGACGGCCGACCAGATCTGGCTGGTCTACGCGGTCGGCTTCGGGTACGGGACGTCGTACGCGCTGCTGCGCTCCGCCCAGTCCGCGCTGCTGCGGACCGTCGCCACCGACGACGACACGCTGGTCGCCGCGAACGGCGCGCTGCAGACCGTGGCCGCGCTGTCCCGGCTGCTCAGCCCGATCGCCGGGGCCGGCCTCTACGCCGCGCTCGGGCCGCACTCGGTCGTGCTGCTGGACGCGGCCACGTTCCTGGTCGGCGCGGCCGGCCTGGCGCTGCTGCGGGTGACCGAGCCGGCCCCGCAGCCGGCCGAGGGGCACTGGCGGGCCGAGGTCGGCGCCGGCCTGGCCCACCTGCGCCGGACCGTGGTGCTGCGGCGGATCGTCACCGCGGTGTCGCTGGCCATGCTGGTGGTGGGCTTCATCGAGGTGGTGATGTTCGCGATCGTGGACCAGGGGCTGCACCGCTCCCCCGCGTTCCTCGGCGTGCTCGACCTCGGGTTCGGCGCCGGGTCGGTGGCCGGCGGGGTGCTGGCCGCGACCGCGGTCCGCCGGCTCGGGGCCACCACGTCGGTCGTGGCCGGGCTGACCGCGGTCGCGGCCGGGATGGCGCTGACCGTGCTGCCGGTGACGGTGACCGCGGTGCTCGGGCTGGCCGTCGTCGGCCTCGGGGTGCCGCCGCTGGTGGCCGGCATGTCGATCACGCTGCAGCGGCTGACGCCGTCGCACCTGCTGGGCCGGACGTCGGCCGCGATCGACGTGCTCGTCTCCGGGCCGCAGAGCCTGTCGATCGCGCTCGGCGCGGTGCTGATCAGCGTGGTCGACTTCCGGGTGCTCGTCGCGGTCATGACGACCGGGATCCTGGCCGCGGCTCTCTGGCTCGCCACCCGCCCCGCTCCCGACCCGGCGGAGCCGGTGGTCCGCGCGGCCGGTCCCGCCGACCGGGGGGCGGGACCGGCCGGCGCCGCGGGGATCAGCCTGCCGGCGCCGTTGCCGGCGTCCCCACGGGTTCCGGAGCCGGCACCGGCGCTGGCTGCGCGACCGGCACCGGGGTCGGCACGGTGACCGTCTTCGGCCTGCGCCCGATGAAGTCGGGGCTGTCCAGGAACTCCTTGACCGTCCGCTCCCGGCCGTACTTGCGGCGCAGCCACAGGTAGCCGAGCACGGCCGGCGGCCCGAACCAGGCCTGCGCCGGCACCAGCACGTCGGTGCGGGCGTCGACGAAGTTGATGACCAGCGGCACCAGCGACGGCAGCACGGCGCCGAACAGGGTGACCAGCGTCAGGCCCACCCGCAGCCCCGGCTTCCCGTACGCCTTGAGCGCGGCCAGGATGAACAGCCCGTACACCAGCAGGTCGCCGATGCCGACGGCCGCGTTGTCGAAGCCCCAGCGGAAGCCCATCGACGGGTTCAGCGGGTAGCCGAGGAACTTCTCCACCAGCTGGTTGGTCAGCGGCAGGTACTTGGTGAAGAAGACGTCGTAGATCGCCAGCGCCCCGGCGAAGCCGGCGACGTACTTCAGCTTCATGCCGCCCTGCACGTACAGGTTGGTGACGGAGATCGCGGCCATCGCCACGATGACGCTGTTCTCCAGCCAGAAGACCTGCCAGCCGTGCACCGTGCCGAGGAACGTGCGGCCGATGAAGATGTTGCCGCCGACGAGCACGCCGACGGTCAGCCAGAGCTTGGCCGGGCTGAGCAGCGGCCGCAGCCCGATGGACAGCGCCGAGCAGAACGTCAGCGCCAGGAACGAGGTCAGCAGCCAGCGCGGCAGGTGCAGGTAGAACACCGGCAGGAAGGCCAGCAGGACGAACAGCACGCAGATGTCGCGGGCGTTGAAGGTGCCGATCGCCGGCCGCTCCAGCCGCACCCGGCGCAGGTAGTACGGCGCGCCGACGCCGATCACCACGGTCGTGGCCAGGCTGACGATCA
>DATINN010000086.1:0-3049 GCA_035474175.1 Mycobacteriales bacterium
GAGGCGACACGTGCGGGTGCTGGGCGTCGACCCCGGCCTGACCCGGTGCGGCGTGGGCGTGGTCGAGGGGTCGGTCGGCCGCCCGCTGCACCTGGTCCACGTGGACGTGCTGCGCACCCCGGCCGACGCCGACCTGGCCGCGCGCCTGCTCGCCCTGGCTGCCGGGCTGGACGCCGCCGTGGCCGCGCACCGGCCCGACGTGGTCGCCGTGGAGCGGGTCTTCAGCCAGCACAACGTCCGCACGGTGATGGGCACGGCCCAGGCCGCCGCGCTGGCCGTGCTGGCCGCGGCCCGGGCCGGGGTACCGGTCGCGCTGCACACCCCGAGCGAGGTCAAGGCCGCGGTCACCGGCTCCGGCCGGGCCGACAAGGCGCAGGTCGCGACCATGGTGACCCGGCTGCTGCGGCTGTCGGCGGCGCCGCGGCCGGCCGACGCCTCCGACGCGCTGGCCCTGGCCATCTGCCAGCTCTGGCGCGGCGCCGCCCAGACCCGGCTCGCCGCCGCCGTCGCCAAGGCCGGAGGCAGCCCGTGATCGCCAGCGTGCACGGGCGGGTGGCCGCGGTCAGCGCCGCCGGCGCCGTGGTCGAGGTCGGGGGAGTGGGCCTGGCCGTGCAGTGCACCCCCGGCACGCTGGCCCGCCTGCGCGTCGGCCAGCCGGCCCGGCTGTCCACCAGCCTGGTCGTCCGCGAGGACTCCCTCACCCTGTACGGCTTCTCCGACGACGACGAGCGCTCGGTCTTCGAGCTGCTGCAGACCGCGAGCGGGGTCGGTCCCCGGCTGGCCCAGGCCGCGCTGTCGGTGCTGCCGCCGGCGGAGGTCCGGGTCGCGATCGCGACCGCGGACGTGACCGCGCTGACCCGGGTGCCCGGGATCGGCAAGAAGGGCGCCGAGCGGCTGGTGCTGGAGCTGCGGGACAAGATCGGCGCGATCGAGGCCCCGGGCCCGGTCGAGGGCACGCCGACGGCGCCCTGGCGGGACCAGGTCGGCCAGGCCCTGGTCGGCCTGGGCTGGTCGGCCCGGGAGGCGGACGAGGCCGTCACCGCCGTCGCCCCGGACGCGACCGCCAGCCCGGACGTGCCGGCCCTGCTCCGGGCCGCCCTGCGAGTGCTGAGCCCGCGATGACACCGGCGCACACCTGCGTACACCATGACCCACGCGGGAGTGGGTGAGGGTGGACGACACGGATCTGGCCAGCCCGTACGCGGAGGGCGACGAGCGGGAGGTCGAGGCCGCGCTCCGCCCCCGGCAGCTGGCCGACTTCGTGGGCCAGCCCAAGGTCCGGGAGCAGCTCGGGCTGGTGCTGACCAGCGCGCTGCGCCGCGGCCGCCCGCCGGACCACATCCTGCTGTCCGGCGCGCCCGGCCTGGGCAAGACCAGCCTGGCCATGATCGTCGCGGCCGAGCTCGGCGCCGGCATCCGGATCACCAGCGGGCCGGCGATCGAGCGGGCCGGCGACCTGGCCGCGATCCTGACCGCGCTCAACGACGGCGACGTGCTGTTCGTGGACGAGATCCACCGCATCGCCCGGCCGGCCGAGGAGCTGCTCTACATCGCGATGGAGGACTTCCGGGTCGACGTCGTGGTGGGCAAGGGCCCGGGCGCGACCGCGATCCCGCTCGAGGTGGCGCCGTTCACGCTGGTCGGGGCGACCACCCGGGCCGGCCTGCTGACCGGCCCGCTGCGGGACCGCTTCGGCTTCGTCGGGCACATGGACTTCTACGAGCCGCACGAGCTGGAGCAGGTGCTGGTCCGCTCGGCCGGCCTGCTCGGGGTGCCGCTGCGGCCCGACGGCGCACAGGAGATCGCGGGCCGCTCCCGCGGCACGCCGCGGATCGCCAACCGGCTGCTGCGCCGGGTCCGGGACTACGCCGAGGTCCGCGCCGACGGCGTCGTCGACCGGGCCGTGGCCCGGGCCGCGCTGACCGTCTACGACGTCGACGACCTGGGACTGGACCGGCTGGACCGGGCCGTCCTGGACGCCCTGGTACGCCGCTTCGGCGGTGGTCCGGTCGGGGTGTCCACGCTGGCCGTGGCCGTCGGCGAGGAGCAGCGGACGGTCGAGGAGGTGGCCGAGCCCTACCTGGTCCGGGCCGGCCTGCTGGCCCGCACGCCGCGCGGCCGGGTGGCGACCCCGGCCGCCTGGACCCACCTCGGCCTCACCCCGCCCGGGCCGGTCGCGCCGCACCTGTTCGATTGAGTGCCCGGACCGGAGCAGGGAACCAGCATCGGCACTGACACGTTGCCCCGGGCAGGAACCGACGCTGTGTATAGACTGCCGCGATTGCCGACCGTCCTGCCCGCCAGTCCGGGCGGTGCCGTCGTGAGCTTCGAGGAGACCGGACCGTCATGGCTGAGCTAGTGCCCCTGCTGTTCATCGCGATCGCAGTGGTTTTCCTGCTGGTGCTGCCGATGCGCCAGCGCAACCGGGCGATGCAGCAGGCCAGACTGCTGCAGGACAGCCTGGCCGTCGGCACCGTGGTGATGACCACCTCGGGGCTGTACGGGACGGTCGCCGAGCTCGGCGACGACACCATCGAGCTGGAGATCTCGCCCGGGGTCACGGTCCGCTGGGCCAAGGCCGCGGTGGCCGAGGTCAAGACCGCGCCGGTGGCCGATCCCGACAGCACCCGGGCCGACATCGAGCCGGACTCCGTCTAGGACTCAGCCCGTCACGACCAGACTACGGACCGGGTCATACTGGTCTGGAACGTTTCCCCGCCCGCGGCGGGACCGCACCGAGGAGAGATGACACCCCGTGGCCGCACCGTCCGGTTCGTTGCCAATCGGCCGCTACCTCGGCGTCCTCGCCGGCATCCTGGTCGTCCTGTATGCGCTGGTGTTCTTCACCGGTGACTCGGCCACGCCGAAGCTCGGGCTCGACCTCGAGGGCGGCACCCAGGTCACCCTGCAGGCGCAGACGACCGACAACCGCGACCCCAGCAGCGCCTCGCTCGACCAGGCCCGGCAGATCATCGAGCGCCGGGTCAACGGGCTCGGCGTCGCCGAGGCCGAGGTCGTGACCCAGAGTCCCAACCGGATCGTCATCTCG
>DATINN010000087.1:0-17334 GCA_035474175.1 Mycobacteriales bacterium
CACGGTCCGGCGGATCTCGTCGATGTCGGAGAAGTCGATCATCGGGTCGACGCCCTGGGAGAACAGGTTCATCCCGAGCGTGACCAGGTCGACGTTGCCGGTCCGCTCGCCGTTGCCGAACAGCGTCCCCTCGACCCGGTCGGCGCCGGCCATGACACCCAGCTCGGCCGCGGCGACCGCGGTGCCCCGGTCGTTGTGCGGGTGCAGGGACAGTACGACCGCGTCCCGGCGGGGCAGGTGGCGCGACATCCATTCGATCGAGTCCGCGTACACGTTCGGGGTGGCCATCTCGACCGTGGCCGGCAGGTTGATCACGGCCGGCCACTGCGGCGTCGGCTGCCAGACGTCGAGGACCGCGCCGCAGACCTCCAGCGCGTAGTCCAGCTCGGTGCCGGTGTAGGACTCGGGCGAGTATTCGAAGCGGATCGCGGTGTCGCCGGCCTGCTCGGCCAGCTTGAGGCAGAGCCGGGCGGCGTCGGTCGCGATCGCGGTGATGCCGTCACGGTCCAGCCCGAACACCACCCGCCGCTGCAGCGTCGAGGTCGAGTTGTAGAGGTGCACGATCGCCCGCGGCGCGCCCGCGATCGCCTCGTACGTCCGCTCGATCAGCGGCTCCCGGGCCTGGGTCAGCACCTGGATCGTCACGTCGTCGGGGATCAGGTCCTGCTCGATGATCTCCCGGACGAAGTCGAAGTCGGTCTGGCTGGCCGCTGGGAAGCCGACCTCGATCTCCTTGTAACCCATCTGCACGAGCAGCTCGAACATCCGGCGCTTGCGGGCGGGGGTCATCGGGTCGATCAGGGCCTGGTTGCCGTCGCGCAGGTCGACGGAGCACCACAGCGGCGCCGCCTCGATCCGCTTCGCCGGCCAGGTGCGGTCCGGGAGGTCGATCGGCGCGAACGGTTGGTAGCGGGCGAACGGCAGGCCCGACGGCTGCTGTACGGGCGGCCGGTAGTGGAAGGACACGGCTTGGGCTCCTCGGTGCGAGCGGGTGGCGGCCGACCAGCCGAGGACCCCGCGGCGAGGGAGCCGGCCTCTAGAGGGCCCCGCCGCGGCAGAGAAGGAGCAGGTTCTTCTCGAGCGCCACGGCGACAGGCTACTACGGGTGCCAGCGTCCAGGTCCCGACCCGCTGAGTCAGGCGATGCGCTGGCCGCGGGCCAGCCGGGACGTCGGCGTCCGCAGCCGCACGGTCGCCACCCACAGCGCCCCGGCCGCCAGCGCCAGGTCGATGCCCAGCCCCAGCGGCCACACCGGGCCGCCGGTGACGCCGTCCGGCACCCCGAACCGGGTGCCGAACTCGTCCTGCTGGGCCGCGGGCTTCGCCCGGATCCGGTGCAGCTCCCGGGACAGCGAGCCGAGCACGTCCACGCTGGCCGGCTCCTGGACGACGTCGCCGTTGGGCAGCCGGATGGTGTGCACCGGCCCGGCCGGGGCCGAGTCGGCCAGCACCGCGAACGGGTTCGGCGCCACGATCCACCAGGTCCGGTCCGGCCGGGCGATCGTCGTGTCGTACGCGGTGTCGATGCAGTTGCCCCCGCGCTCGTCGCAGGACCGGCTGATCCCGGTCACGTCCTGCTGGGTCGTCTCGGTGACCAGCGCGAACAGGATCGCGGTGCCGGCCGACAGCGCGAAGACGGTCAGGTATGCCAGGACGCCGGACGTGGTCGAGCGGGCCAGCAGGGCCGACAGCCCGAGCGAGATCGCACACACCACCCCGAGCAGCAGCGCGGTGACCAGGTAGACGCCGGCGACCCGGACGATCGACAGACCGCCCTCCAGGTAGCACCACAGCGCCAGCGGCAACGTGACGGCGAGGAACACCAGCGCGGTGCCCCAGGACGCCGCCAGCTTGCCCAGCGCGATCTCGCTCGCGCGCAGCCGGGTGACCTGCAGGGTCGCCAGCGTGCCGCGCTCCCGGTCGCCGTTGACGGACTGGGCCGCCAGGGCCGGCGCCACCAGCAGCGCCAGCGCCAGCACGACCAGCACGACCACGCCGAACATGACCGCGCCCAGGGTCCGGTCCGCACCGGTCTCCGGGCCGACCAGGTTGGGCTGGGTCGCGGCGTTGCGGACCAGCCAGGTGATCCCGGCCAGGACCAGGAACCAGGCCGCGACGAGCCACCGCCAGCGCCCGGCCCGGATCCGCAGCCGGAACTCCAGCCGCGCCACGGTCAGGATCCCGCTCATCGCTGTCCCTCCACCAGGTCGAGGTACGTCGCCTCCAGGGAGCCGCCGACCGGGGCGAACGCGGTGACCGCGACCCCGCCCGCGATCAGCTCGCCCAGCAGCCGGGCCGCGGACGCCTCGCCCCCGAGCACCTGCACGTCGATGCCGGCGTGCCCGGCGCCGGTCCAGCCCACGCCGGCCGTCTCCAGCGCGTCCTGCAAGGCGACCGGGTTCAGCGCCTTCATCCGGTACGTCCGGGCCGACCGGGCCGCGGGCAGGTCCCCGATCGCGTGCTGCCCGACCGTACGGCCGGCGTCGACGAACACGACCCGGTCCGCGACCTCCTCCAGGTCGGACAGGATGTGGCTGGAGACCAGCACCGCCCGGCCCTCCCCGGCCAGCCGGCGCAGCAGGTCGCGCAGCTCGACCCGGCTGCGCGGGTCCAGGCCGGACGCGGGCTCGTCCAGCAGCAGCACGGCCGGGTCGTGCACCAGGGCCCGGACCAGGCCGAGCCGCTGCTTCTGCCCGCGGGAGAGCGTGTGCACCGGCGCGTCCGGGGCCGGCAGCCGGGCCAGGCCGAGCAGGTGCTCGACCCGCGGCGCCCGCTGCGGCTTCGGCAGCCGGTACGCCGCCGCCATCACGTCCAGGTATTCGCGGCAGCTGAGCGTGTCGTACAGGCCGAAGACGTCGGGCGACCAGCCCATCCGGGCCCGGACCTCGTCGGCCTGGGTGACCGGGTCGAAGCCGGCCACCCGGACCTCGCCCGCGTCCGGGGTGAGCAGCGTGGCCAGCACCAGCATCGCTGTCGTCTTGCCGGCGCCGTTGGGTCCGACCAGGGCCGTGACCTGGCCCGGAGGCGCGTCCAGGTCGATGCCCTGGACGGCGTGCACCGGGCCGAACGAGCGGCGGATGCCGCGGGCGCTGATGCCGCCCGGTCCTGTCATGGCCATTCCTTCTGCAGAGGGGGCGCCGATGCCTGCCGGTAGTGTGGACGCTCGGGCAAACCGATCCGTTCGTGGAGGGGACCGTCGTGGGACTCGTCGTCCAGAAGTACGGCGGTTCCTCCGTCGCCGATGCCGCCGGGATCAAGCGGGTCGCGCAGCGCGTCGTCGCGACCCGCAAGGGCGGCGACGACGTCGTGGTCGTCGTCTCGGCCATGGGCGACACCACCGACGAGCTGCGCGACCTGGCCGAGCAGGTCACGCCGCTGCCGCCCGGCCGCGAGCTGGACATGCTGCTGACCGCGGGGGAGCGGATCAGCATGGCGCTGCTGGCGATGGCGATCCACGCGCTCGGCATCGACGCCCGCTCGTTCACCGGGTCGCAGGCCGGCGTGATCACCGACTCCTCGCACGGCCGGGCGAAGATCATCGACATCACGCCCGGCCGGATCGAGGCCGCGGTCGCCGAGGGCGCGGTCGCGATCGTGGCCGGCTTCCAGGGCGTCTCGCAGGACACCAAGGACATCACCACGCTGGGCCGGGGCGCGTCCGACACCACCGCGGTGGCGCTGGCGGCCGCGCTCGGCGCCGACGTCTGCGAGATCTACACCGACGTGGACGGCGTCTTCTCGGCCGACCCGCGGATCGTGCCGCGGGCCCGCCGCCTCGACACGATCACGTACGAGGAAATGCTGGAGATGGCCGCCTGCGGCGCCAAGGTGCTCAACCTGCGGTCGGTGGAGTACGCGCGGCGTTACGGCATGCCGGTCCGGGTCCGGTCGTCGTTCTCGCAACTGCCGGGGACGCTGGTCGCCGGCACGATAGGAGACCTGAGCATGGAACAGGCCATCATCACCGGCGTCGCCCACGACCGGAGCGAGGCGAAGATCACCGTGGTCGGGGTGCCGGACAAGCCCGGCCAGGCCGCGGAGCTGTTCCGGGCCGTGGCCCTGGCCGAGATCAACATCGACATGATCGTGCAGAACGTGTCGGTGGCCGCGACGGCGCGCACGGACATCTCCTTCACGCTGCCCAAGGCGGACGGGCCGGCCGGGATGGCCGCGCTGCAGAAGGTGCAGCAGGCGGTCGGCTTCGACTCGCTGATCTACGACGACCACGTCGGCAAGGTGTCGCTGGTCGGGGCGGGGATGCGGTCGCACCCGGGGGTGTCGGCGCGGTTCTTCGGCGCGCTGGCCGACGCCGGGGTCAACGTGGAGCTGATCTCGACCTCGGAGATCCGGATCTCGGTGCTGGTCCGGGACACCGACCTCGACCTGGCCGTGCAGTCGGTGCACGACGCGTTCGAGCTGGGCGGCTCCGAGGCCGCCACCGTCTACGCCGGGACCGGCCGATGAGCGAGCGCGAGGGCTCGCAGCGCGAGCGGGGAGTGACGAGGGCCGGTCGGCCCGAGCTGGCGAGGACCGACCTGTCCGAGGAACGGGCACAGCGGGCGCGCCCGACCCTGGCCCTCGTCGGGGCGACCGGGGCGGTCGGGACGGTGATGCTCGGGATCCTGTCCGAGCGGCCGTTCCCGTGGGGTGAGATCCGGCTGGTCGCGTCGCCGCGGTCGGCCGGGCGCACGCTGCGGGTGCGGGGCGAGGACGTGACCGTCCGGGCGCTGGCCCCCGAGGTGTTCGACGGCGTGGACGTGGCCATGTTCGACGTGCCCGACGCGGTGTCGGCCGAGTGGGCGCCGGTCGCGGCCGCCCGGGGCGCGGTCGTGGTCGACAACTCCGGCGCGTTCCGGATGGACCCGGACGTGCCGCTGGTCGTGCCCGAGGTCAACGCGGTCGCGGCGCGCACCCGGCCGAAGGGGATCATCGCCAACCCCAACTGCACGACGATGACGATGATGGCGGCGCTGGGCGCGCTGCACCGCCGGTGGGGGCTGCGGGCGCTGGTCGCCGCGTCCTACCAGGCCGCGTCCGGGGCCGGCCAGGCCGGCATCGACCGGCTGCTCGCCGAGATCGACGCGGTCGGCGGGGACCGGTCGCTGGGCTCGGTCGCCGGGGACGTGCGCAAGGCGCTGTCCGGGCTGCCGGCCGACTCGCCGTTCCCGGCCCCGCTGGCGCTCAACGTGGTGCCCTGGGCCGGGTCGGACAAGGGCGACGGCTGGTCCTCGGAGGAGCTGAAGGTCCGCAACGAGTCGCGCAAGATCCTCGGCATCCCCGACCTGGCCGTGTCGGCGACGTGCGTGCGGGTGCCGGTGGTGACGACGCACTCGGCCGCGCTGCACGCGACGTTCGCGGCGCCGCTGACGGTGGCGGAGGCGCGGGCCGAGCTGGCGGCGCAGCCGTCGGTGGTGGTGCTGGACGACGCCGCGGCCGGGGTGATGCCGACGCCGGCGGACGTGGTCGGCACCGACCCGACGTACGTGGGACGGCTGCGGCAGGCGCTCGACTTCCCCAACACGCTCGACCTCTTCGTCGTCGGGGACAACCTGCGCAAGGGCGCCGCCCTCAACACCGCCGAGATCGCCGAGCTCGTCGGCGCCGAGCTCGCCTCCTAGGCCCCGCCCGGTCAGCCCCGCCCGGTCAGGGCGCTCGGTCAGGCCGGTCAGGCCCGCCCGGTCAGGCCCGCCCGGTCAGGCCGGCCAGGCCAGGCCGGGGCCGGTCAGCCGTTCGGCCTGGTCGGGCCGGTTAGGGCGGCCCGGTGAGGGCCGGCCGTGGTCAGGCGGGGCTGGGGGTTCGGGCCGGGAGGCGGGAGGCGGCGGCGCGGAGCAGGACCGTGGCCCAGGTGCGGAACGGGCGCCACGGCTCGGCGATGCGCTCCAGCTCGGTCAGGGACGGCGGCCCGTCCAGACCGTAGAGGTCGGCGATCGTGTCCATGGCGATCGCCTCGTTGGGGACGAGCACGTCGGCCAGCCCGCAGGCCCGGACCACGATCAGCGCCGCGTAGAACGGGCCGATCCCGGGCAGCTCGCGGACCGACGCCATCGCCACGGCCGGGTCCATCGCCGCCAGCCGGGTGGCGTCCAGCCGCCCGTCCCAGGCGGCCTGCGCGACCGCGTGCAGCCGGGCCAGCTTGACCTCCGGGATGCCCGGGAACGAGCTGACGTCCAGCAGCGCCGACGGCCGCGGGAACGCGTGCAGCCGCTGCCCGGCCAGCCGGAACTCCGTCCCGTACGCCGCCGACAGCGCGGCCCGCACGCGGGCCATCTCCCGGGCCGGCCGCCGGGCCGAGAGCACCGCCCAGGCCGCCGCCTCGTACGGGGAGTGGAACTGCGGCGGCCGCAGCCCCGGCGCCGCCTCCTGCAGCCGCCCGATCACCGGGTCCCGCTGCCCGACCTCGAGGAACCTCTCGCCGTCGTGGTCCAGGGAGAGGATCCGCGCGACCTGAGCCGTCACTGCGTCCGCAGAGACGTCACCGTGCACCTCGATGTGCACCCCGGCCGGATCCTGGCGGACCTCCACCCCGGCCGCGGCCGCGTACCCGTCGGCACAGAACGCCATCCGCAGCACCCCGTCGTACGAGGTGTCCAGCCGCTGCCCGAAGCCGAAGGTGGCCAGCTCCCGGAGCGAGAAAGGGCCCCGGGGCACGATCGTCGTCGTCATGCCCCGAGGCTGGCAGCCCTTCCGGTCAGATCCTGACCGTCACACCTTGCGGAACTTGGCCTCGGCCAACCCGTACAGCCCGTACGCGAGCAGGCCGAGCGCGACGATGCTCAGCAGCACCTGCCCGTACGGCTGGCCGACCAGCGACTTCAGCGCGCCGTCCACGCCCTTGGCCTTCTCCGGGTCGTACTGGACGGCGGCGATGATGATCAGCACGCCGATGATGCCGAAGACCACGCCGTGCGCGACCCGGCCGACCCGGCCGAGGGTGATCACGGCCTTGCGGGTGGTCGGCGACTGCCCGCCGAGCGTGAGCTCCTTGGTGAAGTCGGCCTTGATCCCGTCGTAGACGAAGAAGGCGCCGACGCCGATGGCGATGACCCCGACCAGCCCGACCAGGAACTGGCCACCGGGCCAGCCCAGCACCATCGCCGTCTTCTGCTGGCCGCCGCCGGAGGACTTGGAGCCCGAACCCGTCGCGACCTTGACCGCGATCGCGGCGATCGCGCCGTAACCGATGCCCTCGGCCAGCGCCTTGATCCGCTGCTTGGCGTCGGTCGCCACCGGGTCGATGCTGGCGCCGAAGGCGGCGGTGAGCAGCCGCCACAGCGCATACCCGATCAGGCCGACGGCGATGATCCAGACCAGCACCTGGCCGCCGGGCTTGGACGCGATCTCCTTCAGCGCGCCGTTCTGGCTGGCGTTGTCCTCGTAGTGTCCGAAGGCGACCCGGAAGGCCAGGATCGCGATCACGATGTAGAGCACGCCACGCGCGCCGAGCCCGAGCCGGGTGAGCCGCTCGGCCCATGGGTTGTTGGCGGTCCGCCGTACTGCCTGACCGCCTCGCGTCGTCGTCACGGTCACTCACCTTCTGCTCGCGTCACACCGGACGATCCGGCGACATTTCCCCGACCGGAAGTGCCCGCTCCGCCTTTACCCGACCGCGGGATTCGCGAATCAGGGCCGCCGGGAACCGCGCACCGACGAAGCGGTACGCCGTGGCACCGGCGGGCCGTATGGTGGACGGGTGCCGCGCTACGAATACCGCTGCCGCGCCTGCGGCGACACCTTCGAGGCCTCCCGCCCGATGGCGGAGTCGGCCCGGCCGGCGCCCTGCCCGGCCGGTCACGACGACACGGTCAAGCTGCTGTCCACGGTCGCGGTGACCGGGACGGCCGGCGCCGCACCCCGCCCGTCCGGCGGCGGCTGCTGCGGCGGCTCCTGCGGCTGCGGCTGATCACCCGGCCGGCACCGGCGCCCGGCTCGGCCGGCAGCTTCCGCTCGATCCGGTCCCGGACGGAGTGCCGCAGGGTCCCCAGCAGCCGCCGCGCGCCGGCATCGCGTGCGTCCCGCAGCAGGATCGGTCCCTGCGTCGGCGGCTCCCGCGGCACGTCGGCCAGCCAGCGCAGCACCTGCCGGGTCGCGCTGCGCGCGGCCGGGTCCACGGTCGGCCCGGCCAGCACCACCGCGGCCGCGACGTCGGGCCGGCGCACGACCAGGTCGACGATGACCTGGCAGCCGTAGGAGTTGCCGAGCAGCACGACCGGCCCGCCGCCGGTCGCGCCCAGCCAGCCGCCGAGCGCGTCGGCCAGCTCCCGGGTGTCCAGCACCCGGCCGGGCTCGTCGCTGAGGCCGAACCCGGGCAGGTCCAGCGCCGCGACCGGGTGCCGGCGGGCCAGCAGCGCCGCGGTCGGCATCAGGTAGCGGTGCGAGACGGCCAGCCCGTGCACGAGCACGACCCGGGTCCCGGTCCCGTCGTGGGTGCGGGCGTGCAGCCGCGTCCCGCCGACCGCGGTCCACCCGCTGCGGAACCCCCCGTACGGCTCCGGCGCCGCCGTCGCGAGCCGGTATCTGCTGGTCACCGGTCCCACAGTAGGTCGACGTGGCTGTCGGGCAGCCAGCAGACTGCCGCCATGACCGGAGCCGTTCGCGTTCCCTGGCGCCGCCCGCTCACCGGCCGGGACCCGGGGGAGGAGCACCGGGCCTCCACCCCGCTGGAGCTGCTGTTCGACCTGAGCTTCGTGGTCGCGGTGTCGGTCGCCGCGGCCGAGCTGCACCACGGCATCGCCGAGGACCACGTCGCCGGCTCGATCGGGCGCTACCTGATGGTGTTCTTCGCCATCTGGTGGGCCTGGATGAACTTCACCTGGTTCGCCTCCGCGTACGACACCGACGACGCGGCGTACCGGCTGCTGACGCTGGTCCAGATCGCGGGCGTGCTGGTGCTGGCGGCCGGGGTGCACGACGCGTTCGAGCAGGAGGACTTCACCCTCGTCACGATCGGCTATGTGGTGATGCGGGTGCCGCTGGTCGTGCAGTGGTTGCGGGCGGCCCGGGACGATCCCGAGCGGCGCCGGGTCGCCCGCCGGTACGCGCTGGGCGTCACCGTCGTGCAGGCCGGCTGGGTGCTGCGGCTCGCGCTGCCGCCGACGCCCGGGCTGGCCGGGTTCTTCGTGCTGGTCGCCGCGGACGTGGCCGTGCCGATCTGGGCCGAGCGGGCCGGCCCGATGACCCGCTGGCATCCCGGCCACATCGCCGAGCGGTACGGCCTGTTCACGCTGATCGTGCTGGGCGAGGCGATCCTGGCCGCGACGACCGCGATCCAGGCCGGGTTCAGCGCGGGCGCCGGGTCGGCGGCGTTGCTCGGGGTCGCGGCCGGCGGGCTGCTGCTGGTGTTCGGGCTGTGGTGGGTCTACTTCGCCCGGTCGGCCGGGGAGGCGCTGCGGGCCACGCCGGGCCTGTCCTTCCTCTGGGGCTACGGGCACTACCTGGTCTTCGCCGCGGTCGGCGCGTTCGGCGGCGGGCTGGAGGTGGCGGTCGAGACGGTGCTGCACGAGGCCCACGCCGGCAGCCGGACGGCCGCGTTCTCGGTCGCGGTGCCGGTCGCGGTGACGCTGCTGGTGGTCGGGGCCCTGCAGGTGCGGCTGGCCGCGGGCCCGGCGGTGCTGGCCCGGGACGCGGCCGCCGCGGTGCTGGTGCTGCTGGCCGCGCTGGTGTCCCCGCTGGGCCTGTCCGTGCTGCTCATGGGTGTCGTCGCGGGCGGGCTGGTGGTGGCCGAGATCGCCGCCCCGGAGGCCGGCGACTGGGCGGACCCGCGCTGAACGGGACCCGGGCCGGCGAAGCGGCCCGGGTCCCGGTGCCTCAGCGCGGCAGGGCGTGCGCCAGCCGGATCTTGATCACGTCGTTGTCGTCGGTGCGCCCGGTGCCGACGTGCCGGCCGACGCTGAACGGGTCGTTGTTGTCGTTGACGAGCACCAGCGTGCGCCGGTCGCGCACCACGACCGCCTCGATCGTCACGTACGGCATGGCGAACTGGCCCGGCGCGCCGACCAGGTCGCCCGGCTGCGCGAACCGGTCCCGCCGGGCGATCCCGTTCGGGTCGGCGAGGTGCAGCAGGTCGGCCACCGGCGCCTTGGTCACCGTGCCGCCGCCGGCCGGCAGCGTCACCGCGTACACCTCCTTGAGGCCGGTGGTGGTGCCGGTGGAGTTGTCGCGCTCGATCGCGACGCCGTGCCCCGGTGCGTACAGCTGCAGGTCGGGGACGCTGATGCCGCCCGGCCCGAAGGGATACGACCAGGTGGTGCCGGTGAACGACCGGCTCCGGAGGTCGAACTCGAAGATCAGCGCGGTGTTGTCGGTCGAGCCGACCAGCGGCTTCTCCGTCGCCGGGTAGAGCCGCCGGCCGTCCGGCGAGATCGCCATCCCCTCGTACGCGCCGCTGGCCTGGACCCGGGCCGGGTCGGTGGCCAGGTTGTGCCGCCAGGGCCAGATCAGCCCGCCCAGCCACGGGGTGTTGCCGCCGACGGGCTGCAGGTTGCCGCCGTCACCGCTGCCCGCGATCGTGGGGTCGGCGAAGATCGGCGAGTCCCCCCACAGCGCGACCGTGGCGATCCCCGGGTGGTTGCGCTGGGCCAGCAGCAGCGTCCGCCAGTCGAAGGACTGCAGGGTGACCCGGCTCTGGAGGTGGTTGCGGACGATCACCCGGCTGTCGATCCGCTCGAACGCCGCGGCGGTCGTGGTCCGGTCCGGGAACCGCGGGTTGATCTTGGTCTCGACGTTGAAGTGCACCGTGCGGGCGTTGCGGGCCTTGACCGCCGCCCCCGGCTCGGTGCGGCCCGGGCCGGTGCTGAACCAGCGCGCGTAGAACGCGGCGAAGTCGAAGAGGTCCTGCAGCTTCGGCTTCACGTACGGGTCGCGCAGGCCGTGGGAGGCGGCGAAGGCCACCGCGACCGGGGACAGCGCCAGGTCGTTGGTCTGCCGCGGCCGGCCGGTCAGCAGCTGGTCGCAGACGTAGTCGCGCTGGATCTGCCGCGCGGTCAGGTCCCGGATCAGGATGTCCTCGGCCAGCGGCGAGCCGTCGGCGTTGCGGCACTTGGTCGGGTCCAGGAACGGGTCGTGGCTGAGCACCGGCACGCCGTCGCGGGTGATGCCGGTGTCGGTCTCCATCGTGTTCATCAGGTTGTCCAGCCCGGCCTCGAACGCGGGCAGCGTGTTCTCCGGACGCAGGTCGCGGCTGCCGCGGTGGCCCTCGGCGTCGAACTTGGTCCGGTCGACCCGGCCGTCGGGCAGCAGGTAGTCACCCGGGGTGCCGTCGCCGTTGGCGTCGAACGCGGCCACCCGCTGGTAGAGCACGTCGGAGTCGTCGCTGATCAGCCCGTCGACGCCCAGCTTCAGCAGGGCGTCCATCCGGGCCGGGTCGTCCACCGTGTACGGCACGACCTTGAAGCCGGCCGTGTGCAGGGTGGCGACGTTGAGGATCTCGCTGCCGGACGCGGGCACGCCGCTGCCGGCCGGCGGGTTGGCCCGGCTCGGGATGACCGTGGCCGGGTCGTTGTCGACCAGCATGTTCGCGTCCGGGGAGACGACCGGGGTGGCCCCGCCGTACTGCTGGGCGTGCTGGCGCAGCGCGTCCATCACCCGGATGCTCTGGGCCTCCTCCAGGCCCGGGTTCTGCGGCGAGCGCAGGCCGGCCTGGGCGATCGGTGCCTCCAGCAGCCGGCCGCGGGCGCTGACGTGCAGCAGGAACGGCCCGAACTCCTCGCCGATCCAGAACGACCCGTCCGGCGCCTGCTGCAGCGACTCGGGGTCGAAGTCGGCGCCGGTCAGCAGCCGGGACCGGGTGAAGAAGTTGACGATCGACCAGGTCACCCGGTGGTCCGGGTCGGCCAGGTCGACGTGCGAGACGACCGTGACCCCGCCGGTGCGGCGGTCGCTGCGCAGGTCCGGCCGGATCCGGTAGATGCGCAGCTGGAAGTCGGCGCTGTTCTCCTCACTGCCGTAACCGTTGTCGGCCAGCGCCCAGTAGTCACCGGCCGTGCCGCGCACCGGGACCAGCGCGGAGAAGCCCTGCACCGGCTGGTGCCGGAACGGGACCTGCTGCCCGTTGATCGGCGAGGCCCCGACGTACTGCCCGCTGACCGGGCCGCCGGCGAACGTGGCCACCGGCAGGACGGCCCGGCCGATCAGGGTGGCGCCGCCGCTCGGCGCGGCGCCGGCCGGTGGCGCGGCGGCGGCCGGTGGCGCGGTCGCCACCAGGGTGGCGGCCAGGGCGGCCCCGGTCAGGGCGCCCAGGCGGGTGCGGATTCCAGTCATCGACGTCCCCTTCGACGTGGACAGGTCCCGTCTGTCTATCTCCTACCGCCGATCGGACGGAAGCGACGGTCGGGTGAACTGTGCTGGCCGACCGGCGAGACGACCAAGGAACCTGAACAGGCAGGATGGGGGTGTGGACCTGCTGGAGTTGCTGCCGGGCGAGGCTGACCCCGACGCCGTGTACGAGGCGTTCGCGCTGTGGGCCAAGGACCGCGGGCTGACGCTCTACCCGGCCCAGGAGGAGGCGCTGATCGAGGTCGTCTCCGGCAACAACGTGATCCTCTCCACGCCGACCGGCTCCGGGAAGTCCCTGGTCGCGGCCGGGGCCCACTTCGCCGCGCTGGCCTCGGGCCGGCGCACGTTCTACACCGCGCCGATCAAGGCCCTGGTGTCGGAGAAGTTCTTCGACCTGTGCGCGATCTTCGGCACGGCCAACGTCGGCATGATGACCGGCGACGCCGCGGTGAACCAGACCGCGCCGGTCATCTGCTGCACGGCCGAGGTGCTGGCCAACATCGCGCTGCGGGACGGGGCCCGGGCCGACGTGGCCCAGGTCGTGATGGACGAGTTCCACTTCTACGCCGACCCCGACCGGGGCTGGGCCTGGCAGGTGCCGCTGATCGAGCTGCCGCACGCGCAGTTCCTGCTGATGTCGGCGACGCTCGGGGACGTCACCCGGTTCGAGCGGGACCTGACCCGGCGCACCGGCCGGGAGACCACGACCGTCCGTTCCGCCGTCCGGCCTGTCCCGCTCTACTACTCCTACCGGCTGACGCCGCTGCACGAGACGCTGGAGGACCTCCTCTACACCAAGCAGGCCCCGGTGTACGTCGTGCACTTCACCCAGGCCGCGGCCGTCGAGCGGGCGTCCGCGCTGATGAGCGTCAACGTCTCCACCCGGGCCGAGAAGGACGCGATCGCGGCCGAGATCGGCGCGTTCCGGTTCACCACCGCCTTCGGCAAGAACCTGTCCCGGTTCGTCCGGCACGGGATCGGCGTGCACCACGCCGGGATGCTGCCGAAGTATCGCCGGCTGGTGGAGCGGCTGGCCCAGGCCGGGCTGCTCAAGGTCGTCTGCGGCACCGACACGCTCGGCGTCGGCGTCAACGTGCCGATCCGGACGGTGCTGTTCACGGCGCTGTCCAAGTACGACGGGACCCGCACCCGGCTGCTGTCGGCCCGGGAGTTCCACCAGATCGCCGGGCGGGCCGGGCGGGCCGGCTTCGACACCGCCGGCTCGGTCGTCGTGCAGGCCCCCGAGCACGTCGTGGAGAACGAGAAGGCCCTGGCCAAGGCCGGCGCCGACCCGAAGAAGCGGCGCAAGGTGGTCCGCAAGAAGCCGCCGGAGGGCTCGATCGGCTGGGGCGAGCCGACGTACGAGCGGCTGGTGGCGGCGGAGCCGGAACCGCTGACCTCGCAGTTCCGGGTGTCGCACTCGATGCTGCTCAACGTCATCGCCCGGCCCGGGGACGCGTTCGCGGCGATGCGGCACCTGCTGGAGGACAACGACTCCGACCGGCCGACCCAGCGCCGGCTGATCCGCGAGGCGATCGCGATCTACCGCTCCCTGCTGGCCGCCGGGGTGGTGGAGCGACTGTCCACACCGGACTCCGAGGGCCGTACGGTCCGGCTCACCGTCGACCTGCAGGACAACTTCGCCCTCAACCAGCCGCTGTCGACCTTCGCGCTGGCCGCCCTGGAGCTGCTGGACACCTCGTCGGAGACCTATGCCCTCGATGCGGTCTCCGTCATCGAGTCCACTTTGGACCAACCGCGGCAGGTGCTGGCGGCGCAGGAGCACAAGGCCCGGGGCGAGGCCGTGGCCGCGATGAAGGCCGAGGGCATCGAGTACGACGAGCGGATGGAGCTGCTGCAGGAGGTCAGCTACCCCAAGCCGCTGGAGGAGCTGCTGCACGCCGCGTACGAGACCTACCGGCGTGGGCACCCCTGGGTGGCCGACCACGAGCTGGCGCCGAAGGCGGTGGTGCGGGACCTGTGGGAGCAGGCGATGACCTTCGCCGACTTCGTCCAGCACTACCAGCTGGCCCGGTCCGAGGGGATCGTGCTGCGCTACCTGGCCGGGGCGTACAAGGCGCTGTCGCAGACGGTGCCGGCCGACGCGAAGACCGAGGAGCTGCAGGACGTGATCGCCTGGCTGGGCGAGCTGGTCCGGCAGGTCGACTCCAGCCTGCTGGACGAGTGGGAGCAGCTCGCCAACCCCTCGTCACCCGTTCCCGCCGACGGGATCGAGGTGGCCCCGGCCGTGGTCACCGCCAACAAGCGGGCCTTCCGGGTGCTGGTGCGCAACGCGCTGTTCCGGCGGGTCGAGCTGGCCGCGCGCCGGCAGTACGCGGAGCTGGGCGAGCTGGAGGACAGCTGGTCGGCCGAGGACTGGGCGGCGGCGATGGAGGACTACTTCGCCGAGCACCCCGCGCTGCTCACCGGGGCGGACGCGCGCGGGCCGGCGCTGCTGGTCATCGACGAGCAGCCGGACCGGTGGGACGTCCGGCAGATCCTGGACGACCCGGCCGGCAACCACGACTGGGCCATCACCGCCACGGTCGACCTGGCCGAGTCCGACGACCTCGGCCGGGCCGCGGTCCACGTGACCGCCGTGGACCGCCTCGATGGCTGAGCTGCGGCCGTACGGGCCGGGCGACCGGGCCGCGGTCTACGACATCTGCGTGCGGACCGCCGACGCCGGCGGGGACGCGCGCGGGCAGTGGTCCTCCGACGATCTGATGCCCGACCTGTTCGCCGGGCCGTACCTGCACCTGGAGCCGGAGCTGGCGTTCGTGGTCGACGACGGCGGGCCGGTCGGCTACGTGCTCGGCACCCGGGACACGGCCGCCTTCGCCGCGGCGCTGCCGACGGGCTGGACGCCGCTGGTCGCGGACAAGTACCGGGACCCGCCCACGGCGGCGGAGGCCGACCTGCTCGCGGTGCTGACCGAGCCGGCGCGGATGGTGCACCCGTGGGTCGCGGACTACCCGGCCCACCTGCACATCGACCTGCTGCCCGGCCACCAGCGGCAGGGCTGGGGGCGACGGCTGGTGGACCGGTTCCGGACCGCCGTCGGCGTGCCGGTGCACCTGGGCGTGCTCCGCGCGAACACCGCCGCCCGGGCCTTCTACGACCGGTACGGCTTCCGCGAGATCGATGGCACCGACACCATCGCCTACCTGGGCGTCGGTGCGGTCGGGGAATCGGGGGGCGGCCGGCCGCCTTACGACCGGACGTGAGCCGTCTCTTCTCGCCGCTGACCCTGCGCGGCACCACCTTCCGGAACCGGGCCTGGATCTCGCCCATGTGCCAGTACTCGTCGGTGGACGGCCACCCGACCGACTGGCACCTGGTGCACCTGGGCTCGTTCGCCCGGGGCGGGGCCGGGCTGGTCGTGCAGGAGGCGACGGCGGTCACGGCCGAGGGCCGGATCAGCCCGTGGGACGCCGGGATCTGGACCGACGCGCAGGCGGCCGACTACCGGCGCATCACCCGCTTCATCGCCGACCAGGGCGCGGTGCCGGGGATCCAGCTCGCGCACGCCGGGCGAAAGGGGTCGTCGAAGCGGCCGTGGGACGGGCGCGGGTTCGTCGGCCCCGAGGACGGCGGCTGGACCCCGGTCGGGCCGACGTCCGACGGCTATCCCGGGCTGGCCACGCCGACCGCGTTGAGCACCTCGGACGTTCGGAACCTGGTCGGGGCCTGGCGGGACGCGGCCGTCCGGGCCGACGCCGCCGGCTTCGAGCTGATCGAGATCCACGCCGCGCACGGCTACCTGCTGCACGAGTTCCTGTCCCCGCTGACCAACACGCGCACCGACGCGTACGGGGAGGACCGGGCCCGGCTGCTGACCGAGGTCGTGGACGCCGTCCGCGAGGTCTGGCCCGAGCGCAAGCCGCTGTTCGTCCGGCTCACCGGCAGCGACTGGGCGCCGGGCGGGCTCACCGTGGACGACGCCGTCGCCATCGCCAAGGGGCTGGACGGGCACGGGGTCGACCTCGTCGACGTCTCCAGCGGCGGGCTGGTCCAGTCGCAGGAGATCGTCGTCGGCCCCGGCTACCAGGTGCCGTTCGCCCGGGCGGTGCGGGAGCAGGCCGGGGTGCCGACCGCGGCCGTCGGTCTGATCACCGCGCCGGAGCAGGCCGAGCAGATCGTGGTCGACGGCTCCGCCGACGCGGTCATGCTGGCCCGGGCCGTGCTGCGCGACCCGAGCTGGCCGCAGCGGGCCGCGTACGAGCTGAAGCACGACGAGTCCGAGGAGCCCGACGCGCTCTACTGGGCGCCGCAGTACGAGCGGGCCCGCCCGGCCCGGTAACGTCCCACCGGTGAGCCGGTGGGTGAGCGTGTCGCCGGAGCGGCTGGCGGGCTGGCTGGACCGGTTCGCCGCCGCGCACGGGCCCGTGTCGTCCACTGTGGACGACACCGTGGTCGTGGTCCGCGGGGCGGACGGCACCGTGGCCGAGCTGATGGTGCCGTTCCCGCCGCTGTCGGGCGATCTCGTGGCGCACGCGCTGGCCGACCGGCGGGTCGGCGTGCTGCTGGTCCGGCTCGGCGGCTACGCGGCCGGCGTCTTCGACGGGACCAGGCTGGTCGCGTCCAAGGTCGGCTCCCGGCAGGTGCACGGGCGCAGCGCCGCGGGTGGCCAGTCGCAGCAGCGGTTCGCGCGGCGGCGCGAGGGCCAGGTCCGGGTCGCGCTGGCGGCCGCGGCCGACACCGCGGTCAACGTGCTGGTCCCGGTGGTGTCCACTGTGGACGCCGTCGTGCTCGGCGGGGACCGGCGGGCCGCCGACGACGTGCTGGCCGATCCCCGGCTGGCCCCGCTGCGGCCGCTGGTGGTCGAGGCCCGCCTGGACGTGCCCGACCCGCGGCTGAAGGTCCTGCAGTCCACTCCGGACCTCTTCCGCGCCGTCCGGATCCGCCTCACCGACTAGCTGCCCGGCAGGATAGTTGAAGGGTCAACAAACTCCGCGTACGGTGGGGGCATGACGCATCCCTTCGCCGCGCACCTGGAGCGGGTGGCCACGCTGGAGCCGCATCGGGTGTGGACGCCGTCGTGCTCGGCGGGGACCGGCGGGCC
>DATINN010000088.1:0-3820 GCA_035474175.1 Mycobacteriales bacterium
CCCAGCTCCGCGAGACCCAGCCCGGCCGCCGCACCGACTCCGCGCAGGTCCGCGAGACCCAGCCCGGCCGCCGCACCGACTCCGCGCAGGTCCGTGAGACCGGCCGGAGCGACTCCGCGCAGGTCCGTGAGACCGGCCGCCGCACCGAGCCCGCGCAGGTCCGCGAGACCGGCCGCCGGAGTGACCCGGCGGCGCAGATGCGGGACGCGCGCGCCCGGCCGGGACGTCCGGACAGCCCGCGCGAGCCCTCCGGTGGGCACGGCGGGCGTGGCACCCCGGACGGCGGCCCCGGCGACGAGCCGCCGGCGGACGAGCTGCAGATCGCGGCCGGTGGCGGCACCATCCCGCTGGTCGACGTCGACGGGGACGACGATCGCGCCCGCCGCGCGACCGTGCCGTCCTGGGACGACATCCTCCTCGGCGTCCGCCGCAAGCACTGACCGCCTGACCGCCGCGCGGCCAGCGCCCAACCGCCGCGCGGCCAGCGCCCAACCGCCGCGCGGGCGGCGCCCGAGCGCCGCGCGGGCGGCACGCCTGAGCAGGCGGCCCGCGCCCGGTCCCGTTCGCCGCGAGCACACGTGGTGAGCCGCACGCGAAACTGAGATGAGATACCGCCGCGCAAGGGTTAGCGTCAACCATCGTGTCCCAGCGCCGCGCTTCGTACCACTCGCTCCGGCGCATCGGGGCGTACGCGCGTCCTTACCGCTCCGGTTTCCTGCTCATGACCGGCGCCGCGCTGGCCTCGGAGCTGGCCCCGGCGGCCGTGCCGCTGATCGCCCAGCGGGTCGTCGACGACGCGATCGACACCGGTGACCGCGGCGCCCTGCTGCCGCTGTCGGCCCTGGCCCTGCTGCTGGGCGTGCTGGAGGCGCTGGCCGTCCTGGTCCGGCGCTGGGTGATGACCCGGGCCGCGCTCGGCGTCGAGACCGACGTCCGCCGCGACCTGTACGGACACCTCCAGGGCCTGCCGGTCTCCTTCCACGACCGCTGGCAGTCCGGCCAGCTGCTGTCCCGGGCGACCGAGGACCTGTCCACGATCCGCCGGTTCCTCGGCTTCGCCCTGGTCTTCCTGCTGGTCAACTCGACCGTCTGCGTGGTCGTCGGCGTCCTGCTGTTCTTCTCGTACTGGCCGCTGGCGCTGGTCGTGGTCGTCTTCGCGGTCCCGCTGGTGGTGCTCACCCGGCACTTCGAGGTCCGCTACTCGACGATCTCCCGGCGGGCCCAGGACCTCGGCGGCGAGCTGACCACGAGCGTCGAGGAGTCGGCCGGCGGCATCGGCACGATCCGCTCGTTCGGCCGGCGCACGCTGGTGCTGGGCCGCTTCATGGGCCAGGCCCGGGAGCTGCGTGAGGTCCAGCTGGAGAAGGTCACGGTGCTGGCCTACTTCTGGGCCGTGCTGGAGGTCTTCCCGCAGGTCGTGCTGGCGCTGGTGACGCTCGGCGGCGGCATCGCGGTCGCGCACGGGCAGCTCACGCTGGGCGGGCTGGTCGCGTTCGTGTCGCTGTTCCTGATGCTGCAGTGGCCGATCGACTCGCTGGGCTGGCTGACCGCGCAGGCGCAGGAGGCCGAGACCGCGGCCGAGCGGGTCTACGAGGTGCTCGACACCCCGTCGGCCGTGCTCGACCGGCCCGGCGTGCGGCCGCTGCCCGAGATCACCGGCCGGCTGCGGCTGCAGGGGGCCGGCTTCCGCTACCCCGGCGCCGACCACGACGTGCTGCACGACCTCGACCTGGACATCGCCCCCGGCGAGACGGTCGCGCTGGTCGGCGCCACCGGCTCGGGCAAGACCACGCTCACCGCCCTGATCCCCCGCCTGTACGACGTGACCGCCGGCCGGGTGCTGCTCGACGACACCGACGTCCGGGACATCCCGCTGGCGCAGCTGCGGCAGGCGGTGGCGGTCGCGTTCGAGGAGCCGACGCTGTTCTCGGTCAGCGCCCGGGAAAACCTGACCTTCGGCCGTCCGGACGCGACCGACGCGGAGGTCGAGGAGGCGCTGCGGGTGGCGCAGGCCGAGTTCGTGCACGAGCTGCCGTGGGGCCTGGACACCCGGCTGGGCGAGCAGGGCCTGACCCTCTCCGGCGGCCAGCGGCAGCGGCTGGCGCTGGCCCGGGCGGTGCTGGGCCGCCCGCGGGTGCTGGTGCTGGACGACCCGCTGTCGGCGCTGGACGTGCACACCGAGGCGCTGGTCGAGCAGGCGCTGCGCCAGGTGCTCAGCGGCACCACGGCGCTGGTCGTCGCCCACCGGGCCTCGACGGTCCTGCTGGCCGACCGGGTGGCGCTGCTGGTCGACGGCACGCTGGCCGCGGTCGGCACCCACTCCGAGCTGCTCGCGACGCTCCCCGCGTACCGGGACCTGCTGGCTCAGGAGTCCGACCTGGAGGAGGTGGGGACATGACCGCGGTCGAGGAGCGGCCCGGCGCGGAGCGTCCGGCCGAGGACAAGGACTGGCGCGGCGTCGCCGCCGAGGACGTCGACGAGCTGCCGGAGAAGATCAGCATCGTGCTGCGGGCCCGCAGCCGGCGCCTGCTCGGCAGCCTGCTGCGCCCGCACCGCAAGGCCCTGTGGGTCGTGCTCGTGCTGGTCCTGGTGCAGAACGCGGCCGCCATGGCCGGCCCGTGGCTGGTCGGCGTCGGCATCGACCGGGGCATCCCGGCGCTGATCGACGGCGACTGGGGGCCGCTGCTGACCGTCGGCGGGGTGCTGCTGTTCGCGGCCGGCGCGGACGCCGGGTTGCGCGCGCTGTTCCTGCTGCGGGCGGGCCGGATCGGCCAGGCCGTGCTGCTGGACCTGCGCCGGCGGCTGTTCGAGCACGTGCAGCGGCTCTCGCCCGCCTTCCACGAGCGCTACACCTCGGGCCGGGTCATCGCCCGGCTGACCTCGGACGTGGACGCGCTCAACGAGCTGCTCGACGAGGGCCTGGACGGGCTGGTCACCGCGCTGCTGTCGGTGGTCTCGATCGGCGTCATCCTGCTGGTGCTGGACCTGCCGCTGGGCCTGGTCACGCTGGCCACCTTCATCCCGCTGTACGCGCTGTCGCGCTGGTTCCGGACCCGCTCCTTCGCCGCGTACCGGCGGACGCGGGAGACGAACTCGGCGCTGATCGTGCAGTTCGTGGAGTCGCTGGCCGGGATCCGGGCGGTGCAGGCGTTCCGCCGGGAGCCGCGCAACGGGCAGATCTTCGAGCAGCTGAACGAGGACGTGAAGACCTCCAACGCGCGGTCGTTCCGGCTGATGGCGCTGTTCGTGCCCGGGGTGGCGATCCTGGCCACGATCGCGACGGTGGCCGTGCTGTTCTACGGCGGCCACCGGGTGCTGGACGGCGACCTGCAGGTCGGCGTGCTCACCTCGTTCCTGCTCTACCTGCGGCGGTTCTTCGACCCGATGCAGGACATCGCGATCTTCTTCAACTCCTTCCAGTCTGCCAGCGCGGCGCTGGAGAAGCTGTCCGGGGTGCTGGAGGAGCAGCCGACGGTGGCCGAGCCGGAGCACCCGACGCCGCTGCCGGACGCGCGCGGCGAGGTCACGCTGCGGGCGGTGCGGTTCGGCTACCGGGACCGGGTCGTGCTGCCCAACCTGGAGTTGACCGTCCCGGCCGGGCAGCGGGTCGCGCTGGTCGGCGCGACCGGCGCCGGCAAGACCACGGTGGCCCGGCTGCTGGCCCGCTTCTACGACCCGGACGCCGGCCAGGTGCTGCTGGACGGGATCGACCTGCGGCAGCTGTCCGAGGCCGACCTGCGGCGCGCGGTCGTCCTGGTGACGCAGGAGAACTTCCTGTTCTCCGGCTCGGTCGCGGACAACATCGCGTTCGGTCGGCCGG
>DATINN010000089.1:0-4667 GCA_035474175.1 Mycobacteriales bacterium
GCGAGCGCCGGGGTCACAACCGATACGAACGGCCCGATCTCACGTTCCGTAGTCACAAAATGCCACATAGTGACATAATGCTGCTCTATCCTGCCGTTGTGACGGCTGACCTGGACCGACCGGGGGCGCCCTCGCCGGTGCGCCGGCTGATCAGGGCCGGTGCCGTGGCGGCGGCGCTGGTGTTCGTCGCGCTGGCGGTCCGCAGCCAGGGTCACGAGATCGCGGACGGCCTGGGCCGGCTGTCGATCGGCACGGTCGCGGCCGCGTTCGCCGCGGTGCTCGGCGGCCTGGTCGCGGCCGCGCAGTCGTGGCGGACGCTGCTGGCCGGCCTGGGCTCGCCGCTTCCGGTGGCCGTCGGCGGCCGGGTCTACCTGCTGGCCCAGCTGGGCAAATATCTGCCCGGCAGCCTCTGGCCGATGCTGGCACAGGCCGAGCTCGGCCGCGACCACGGCGTGCCACGGGCCCGCAGCGCCGTCGCCGCCGTCGCCGTGCTGGTGGTCAGCCTGGTCACCGGGGCGGTGGTCGCGGTCGGCGGCCTGGCCCTGTCGGCCACCGGTGCCGTCCGGACCTACTGGTACGTCGGGCTGGTGCCGCTGCTCGGGCTGGTCGCGCTGTCCCCGCCGGTGCTGAGCCGGCTGCTGGCGCTGGCGTTCCGGGTGCTGCGCCGGCCGGCCGCGCAGACCGGCATCCCGGGCGGCGCGCTGCTGGTGAGCGTGGCCTGGTCGGTGCTGCAGTGGCTGTGCTTCGGCGTGCAGGCGTGGCTGCTCGCCCGCGGTCTCGGCGGCGGCCACGACCGGCTGCTGCTGCTGGCCACCGGCGCGTTCGCGGTGGCCTGGGTGGTCGGCTTCCTGATCGTGTTCGTGCCGGCCGGGGCCGGCGCCCGGGAGGCCGCGCTGGTGCTGGTGCTGGGCCCGGCCGTGGGCGGCGCCAACGCGCTGGCGCTGGCGCTGGTCAGCCGGGTGCTGCTGATCGCGGGCGACCTGCTCACGGTCGCCGTCGCGGTCGTATCGGCCCGGGTCCACGCCCGCCGCCGGCCGACCCCGTTCGCGGCCTGACCGCCGCTCAGGCCCCCAGCGCCGCCTGCCGCTCCAGGTCGGCGTCGACCATCATCTCGACCAGCTCGGTGAAGTCGACCGACGGCCGCCAGCCCAGCCGGTCCCGGGCCTTGCCGGCGTCACCGATGAGATGGTCGACCTCGGCCCGGCGCAGCAGCCCCGGGTCCTGGGTGACGTGCCCGGTCCAGTCGGTGACGCCGATCCGGCCGAAGGCGATGTCGAGCAGGTCCCGGATCGAGTGCGTCACCCCGGTGGCGACCACGTAGTCCTCCGGCTCGTCCTGCTGCAGCATCGACCACATCGCCCGCACGTAGTCCCCGGCGAAGCCCCAGTCCCGGCTGGAGTCGAGGTTGCCCAGCGCCACCGCGGGCTGCCGGCCGAGCGCGATCCGGGCCACGGCCCGGGTCACCTTCCGGGTCACGAACTCGGTGCCGCGCAGCGGCGACTCGTGGTTGAACAGGATCCCGGAGCAGGCGAAGGCCCCGTACGACTCGCGGTAGTTCATGGTCATGTAGTGGCCGAACGTCTTCGCCACCCCGTACGGGGAGCGCGGGTGGAACGGGGTCGTCTCCCGCTGCGGCGTCTCCCGGACCTTGCCGAACATCTCCGAGCTGGACGCCTGGTAGAAGCGGATGCGGTCCATGTGCCCGAGGGTGTGGATCCGGATCGCCTCCAGCATCCGCAGCACGCCCATGCCGGTGATCTCGCCGGTCAGCTCGGCCTGCTTCCAGGACAGCCCGACGAAGCTGATCGCGCCCAGGTTGTAGACCTCGTGCGGCTCGGCCACCTCCAGCACGCTGATCAGGCTGGCCAGGTCGCGCAGGTCACCCTCGACCAGCTGGACCGTGGGGATGTGCCGCTCGACCAGCTCGATCTTCGGGTTGGACTGGCCCCGGACCATGCCGAAGACCTCGTAGCCCTTGGCCGCCAGCAGCTCACCCAGGTAGATCCCGTCCTGCCCGGTGATCCCGGTGATGAGGGCGCGCCGCGTCACCCGGACTGCCTACCCCATCCGGGCCCGGTCCGTGCCGCCGGTGGCCCTCTCAGGACGAAACGGCGATCCGGTACGCCTCGGCCGTGGCGGCGGCGCAGCTCGCCCAGCTGAAGCGGCGGGCCCGGGTCCGGCGGCCGGCGGGGTCGCCGGGCCGGTCCAGGGTGGCGCGCAGCGCGGCCGCCAGCGCGGCCGCGTCGCCGACCGGGGCCAGCGCGGCCAGCTCGCCGGTCACCTCGCGCACCACCGGCAGGTCGCTGGCCACCACCGGCACCCCGGTCGCGAACGCCTCCAGCGGCGGCAGCCCGAAGCCCTCGTACACGGACGGGAAGGCCAGCAGCTCGGCCCCGGCGACCAGCCGGCGCAGGTCGGCCGACTCCAGGTAGCCGGCCGAGACGACGGCGCCGGCCGGCAGCTGCGCCGTCTCCAGCGCCGGGCCCCAGCCGGGCGGGCCGGCCAGCACCAGCGGCGGGGTGTCCGGGTCGGCGCCGTGCAGCTCCCGCAGCGCCGCCAGCAGCGTGGGCAGGCCCTTGCGCGGCTCCACGCTGCCGACGAAGAGCAGATAGCGCTCCGGCAGCCCGCGGGCGGCCAGCTCGGCGGCCGGCAGCGGGGTGGCGGCGAACCAGTCGTCGTCGACGCCGAGCGGGGTGGCCCGGACCCGGTCGCCCAGCCCGTACTCGTCCCGGACCTCGGCCGCGACCGCGTGCGAGGGGGTGAGCACGACCGCGGCCCGGCGCAGCCCCCGCGGCACCAGCGACCGGTAGCGCAGCGAGGCCGCCGTCACCGTCTCCGGGTAGCGCAGGTAGGACAGGTCGTGCACGGTCAGCACCCCGGCGGCCCGGCGCAGCGGCGGCAGCACGAAGTTGGTCCCGTGCACCACGTCGGCCCGGCCGGCCAGCCACTCCACCGGTGGCAGCTCCAGCCGGTCCCAGGCCGCCTGCAGCGCCCGGGCCGGGGCCGGCCGGTGCCGGACCTGGACCGCCGGCGGCACCGCGGCCGGCAGCGCGCCCGCCCCGCGCAGCGTGAACGCGGTCGCGACCAGGTCCAGGTCGCCGCGCGCGGCCAGCTCCCGGATCAGGTGCTCGACGTACCGGCCGACGCCGGTGCGCGGGCCGAGCAGCGGGGTGGCGTCGAGTACGACCCTGGGGACCACGGGCCGCAGCCAACCAGATCCCCGGTCGGCTAGATCGTCCAGGTCCCGCCGAGGGAGGTGAGGCCGTGCTCCTCCCGTGGCAGCCCGGGCTCGACGTCGAAGCGGACGGCCCGGTGCCGGTGGTCGTACGGGTGCTGCCGGGTCCAGTCGTACACGGCCGCGCTCAGGTCGTAGGTGCCCGGCAGCAGCAGCAGCCGGGGCACGTGCAGGTCGACCACGCCGGTGCCGTCGATCTTGTCCGGGACCAGGTCGGCGTCGCGGGTGTTGGGACCGGTGACCTCGATGCCCTCCAGCGAGTGCACCGCGACCCCGAACACCGGCCGCTCCACCGGCTCCGTGGTCGACCAGTGCAGCCGGACCGTGACCGGGTCGCCGGTCCGCACCTGCGCGGTGGGCCGGCCGGACCCGTCGAGCAGCTCGAAGCGCTCCACCCGCGCCTCGCCGGAGCCCCAGCGGTTCTCGGGGGTGGCCTCGGACACCGTCACCGACTCCCGCTCGGTGTGCGCCTCGCCGACGTAGTCGTCCACGATGTTGCCGGGCGCGCCGCCCTCCTTGACCCTGCCGCCCTCCAGCCAGGCGACCTGGTCGCACATGTTCCGCAGCTGCCCCATGGCGTGGCTGACCAGCACGATCGTCTTGCCGGCGCGGCGGAAGTCGGAGAACTTCTCCGCGCACCGGCGCTGGAAGCTCTCGTCCCCGACGGCCAGCACCTCGTCCACCAGCAGGATGTCGGGGTCGACGTTGATGGCGACGGAGAAGCCGAGCCGGACGTACATGCCGGAGGAGTAGTTCTTCACCGGTGAGTCGATGAACCGCTCCAGCCCGGCGAAGCCGACGATGTCGTCGAACCGGTCGGTGATCTGGGTCTTGCTCAGGCCCAGGATCGAGCCGTTGAGGAAGACGTTCTCCCGGCCGGACAGCTCGGGGTGGAAGCCGGAGCCCAGCTCCAGCAGCGCCGCGACCTTGCCGGTGGCGACGACCCGGCCGGCGTCCGGCTGCAGGATCCTGGCGATGCACTTGAGCAGGGTCGACTTGCCCGAGCCGTTCTCCCCGATCAGGCCGAAGGTGACGCCGGCCGGGATGTCCAGGGACACGTCCCGCAGCGCCCAGAACTCCTCGTACGAGGCCCGGCCGCGCCGCATGACCGCGGCCTTCAGGGACTGGTTCCGCTCGTGGTAGAGCCGGAACCGCTTGGACACCCCCTGCACCGAGACCGCCGTGCTCACTGTGCCCGCTCCTCGCTCACAGCTCTTCCGCCAGCCGGCCGGCCAGCCGGCGGAAGACCGCCCAGCCCAGGAGCAGCGACGCCGCCGCGTAGACCGTCAGCAGGGCCAGCGCGCCGGCCGGCGGCCAGCGCAGGTCGTAGAGCAGGTCGCGGTAGGTCTCCGCGAACAGCGCGAACGGGTTGGCCTGGTACGCGGCGAAGACCGCGGCCGGCACGTGCCCCTGGACGTACGAGGCCGGGTAG
>DATINN010000090.1:0-2721 GCA_035474175.1 Mycobacteriales bacterium
CATGTTGATGCCCAGCGCCAGCGTCTCGGTCGCGAACACGGCCTTGACCAGCCCGCGCGCGAACAGCTCCTCGACCGTCTCCTTGAACGTCGGGATCAGCCCGGCGTGGTGGGCGGCGACGCCGCGCTGCAGCCCGTCCAGCCACTCCCAGTAGCCGAGCACGTCCAGGTCGTCCGGGGCCAGGCCGGCGGTGAACTCGCCCGCGACCTCCCGGACCTCGGCCGCCTCGGCCGGCGAGTTGAGCCGCAGCCCGGCGGCGACGCACTGCACGACGGCGGCGTCGCAGCCGGCCCGGCTGAAGATGAACGTGATCGCCGGCAGCAGGCCGTCGCGGTCCAGCCGCTCGATCACGTCGACCCGGGACGGCGGCCGCCAGCCCCGGGCCCGGCCGCCGCGCCGGACCGGCTCCACGTAGCGCTGCCGCTCCCGGACGACCCGGACCAGGTCCGGGTCGACCTCCTTGCTCGCCTCCCCGGGCCCGGCCCGGAACAGGTCGAACAGCCGCGACCCGACCTGCATGTGCTGCCACAGCGGGACCGGCCGGACCTCGTCCACGATGACCTTGGTGTCGCCGCGCACGGTGACCAGCCAGTCCGCGAACTCCTCGGCGTTGCTGACCGTCGCCGACAGCGAGACCAGCCGGACGCTCGCCGGCAGGTGGATGATCACCTCTTCCCAGACCGCCCCGCGGAACCGGTCGGCCAGGTAGTGGACCTCGTCCATGACCACGTAGCCGAGGTTGGCCAGCGCGGTCGAGCCCGCGTAGAGCATGTTGCGCAGCACCTCGGTGGTCATCACCACCACCGGCGCGTCGCCGTTGACCGAGTTGTCGCCGGTGAGCAGGCCGACGTTGCCGGGGCCGTACCGGTCGACGAGGTCGTTGTACTTCTGGTTGGACAGGGCCTTGATCGGCGTCGTGTAGAAGCACTTGCGGCCCTCGGCCAGGGCCAGGTGCACCGCGAACTCGCCCACGATGGTCTTGCCGGCCCCGGTCGGCGCGCACACCAGCACGCCCAGCCCGTCCTCCAGGGCCTCGCAGGCCTCGGTCTGGAACGGGTCGAGGGTGAACGGGTAACCGCTGGCGAAGTCGGTCAGGTTCGGGCGCTCGCGCCGCCGCCGGGCCGCGGCGAACCGCTCGGCCGGACTGGTCACCGCTCCAATGTACGGACTCAGGCGGAGGGGACCCGGCGGCGTATCCATTCCCGCATCTCCGGGACCAGGTGGGGCGCGTCCACGAGACCGGCCAGCAGCTCCGACTCCAGCGTCAGGGCCCGGAACGACACACCGATCGTCGCCGGCGAGTCGGGCCGGTCCAGGATCGTGACCGGGTCGCCGGCCCGGGCCGCGCCCGGCACCAGCACCCGCAGGTACGCCCCCGGCACGGCCGCCCGGGTGAAGCGCTTGACCCAGCCCGGCTCGTCCATCTGCTCGGCGAAGGTCACGCACGGGATCCGCGGGGACGTCACCTGCAGCACCAGCTCGTCGCCGACCTGCCAGCGCTCGCCGATCACCGCGCCGGTGACGTCGATCCCGGTGGTGGTGAGGTTTTCCCCGAACAGGCCGGCCCGCAGCGGGCGGCCCAGCTCGGCCGCCCAGACCTCAAGGTCCTCCCGCGCGTACGCGTACACGGCCTGGTCGGGGCCGCCGTGGTTGGGCGTGTCGCAGATCGCGTCGCCGGCCAGCCCGCTGCGGCCGAAGCCGGGCACGGCGATGGGCACCGCGTCCGGCCGCGGGAGCTTGTCGATGCCGCTGATCCCGCTCTTGACGCCGGTGTGCTTGGCCGTGCCGACGTTGACGGACTCGAGGAAACCCACGCCCCCGACGGTACGGGACGAATCAGGGCACGAGCACGCGCAATGCGCGCCGCACGCAGGTCGTGGTCAGCGGCAGCAGGCCGAGCGGCTCCCCGTCCGCGTACGCCGGGAGGTGCGGGGCGGCCAGCGTCACGGTCGTGGCCCGGTGCACGGTGACCTGGCCGTGCCGCACGTGCGCGCCCGCCCGGACCAGCGGCTTGAGCCGGGCCAGGGTCCGGCGGGTCATGGCGTCGGCGACGACCACGTCGAAGACGCCGTCGTCCAGGTCGGCGCCGGGGGCGATGCGCATGCCGCCGCCGTAGCGCGGGCTGTTGCCGACCGCGACCAGGGTGACCGGCTGCTCGTGCACGACCCCGTCCAGGGTGATCGTCATCAGGTGGTGGCGCAGGTGCGCGATCTCCAGGTATGCGGCCACGTCGTAGCGCAGCGGCCCGCGCGGGCGGCGCATCCGCTCGGCCCGGGCCACCACCTGGGAGTCGAAGCCGGCGTTGAGCACGCCCGCCCACCAGCGGCCGGTGTCGGTGCGGCCCAGGTCGATCTCCCGGGTCCGGCCGGCCGCGATGACGGCCACGGCCGCGGCCGGGTCGGGCGGGAGGCCGAGCTCGCCGGCCAGGTCGTTGCCGCCGCCGGCCGGCACGATGCCGAGCGGGACGCCGGTGCCGGCCAGCGCCTGCACCACGCAGTGCACCAGCCCGTCGCCGCCGACCGCGACCACGGCGTGCACGCCGTCCGCGACCGCCGCGGCGGCCAGCGCGGTCGACTCGGCCCCCGACTCCCCCGCCAGCACGGCCACGTCCAGCCCGGTCCGGGCCAGCGCGTCCCTGACCGGCCCGGCGATCCGGCCACCCCGCCCGCGCCCGCTGCGCGGGTTGGCCACCACCGCGACGGTCCCCACCATGATCGGAAC
>DATINN010000091.1:0-2028 GCA_035474175.1 Mycobacteriales bacterium
GCCCGACCCCGTCCGCCGGGCCCTCCTGGCCCGCCCCGGAGCCACCGGCCATCTCGCCCAGCCCGTCCGTGGCGCCGCCGCAGGAGCCCGCGCCGACCGGGTCCCCGACCACCGCGCCGGCCGCGGCGAGGTCGCGGGCACCGGCGCGCACCCGGACGGGCATGCCTGCGGGTCGAGCACGGCCGGCGGCGGGGCCGGCGGGCAGTCGCAGCGCAGCGAGCCGCGCAGCTCCTCGATCCGGGCCGCGACCGTGTTCAGCAGTGCCAGCGACAGGGCGGCCCGGGTCCGGGCCGCCTCCGGCAGCCGGGTCGAGGCGGCGACCAGCAGCGCCCGCTGCTCGGCCGTCCAGGCCGCCAGCTGGCGCAGCCGGGCCTCGTTCGCGTCGCCGGTGGCGGCGCTGGACAGCAGCCTGATGCCGGCCCGGGTCTGCGAGTCCATGTCGTCCAGGGTGGACAGCAGCGGGCCGGACGCGATCCGGGAACCGGCCGAGTCCAGCTCCTTGACCCGGCTCCGGGCCAGCTCCAGGTGCCGCTGGCCCCGGTCGACGTCGGAGCGGGCGACGATGATCTCGACGCCCTGCATCGTGCGCTTGAGGCCGTAGAGGGGGTCCCCGGGCAGCGCGTCCCCGCTGGCCGCGACCGTGGTCACGGACAGGGTGGCGACGACCAGCGCACCGGCCGCGAAGGCCGTGCGGCGGCGCTGGCTACGCCCGGCCGCCGGCCGGGTCGAGGCCGGCGGGCGGCCCGGGGAGTGCCGGGCCCGGGGAGGCCGGCCGCCGACCGAGGGGGAGTCGGCGGCCGGAGCGTCGTCCATGGCCTCGGCCGGGGTGCGCGGTCGGGGCAGCAGTGCGGTGCCCTCGGCCAGCACCCGGGCCCGCAACGCGGCCCGGAACTCCGGTGCGGCGTCCAGCCCGGTCGCGGCCGGCACCTCCCGGATCCGCTCCGCAAGCGCGACGACGCGGCGGTCGGCGTGCCCGTGCAGCGGCGCACCCTCGAGCGCGCGGGCGACCCGCTCGTCCTCGCGGGACTGCCAGTTCACGGTTTCTCCTCGCTCTCGCGGCGCCCGTCTCGACCATGGCGGACACCGGTACCAATCGGATACAACGAGCCCTGGCGGTTGCGGTGACGCGTCACCTCAACCCGTCGGGAAGCGAGCCGGCCAGCCGCCGCAGCGCCCGATGCTGCAGCGCCTTGACCGCGCCGACGTTCCGTTCCATGACGGCGGCCGTCTCGGCCACCGACAGGCCCTGCAGGAACCGCAGGACCACGCATTCCTGCTGGTCCGGCGGCAGCTGCCGGACGCAGCGCAGCAGCTCCTCGGCCGAGAGCCGGCGCAGCACGGCCGGCTCCGGGCCCTCGACGCCGACCGAGGGCTCCAGCGGCTCCCCGCTGACCACCTCGTACCGGTTGCGGCCGGACTTGACGTGGTCCAGCACCAGGTTGCGGGCGATCGTGACGAACCACGCGCCCACGTCCCGGCCGCGGTAGCTGACCGTGCCGATCCGGCGCAGCGCGCGCAGGAACGTCTCGCTGGTCACGTCCTCGGCCAGCGTGCGGTCTCCCAACCGGGCGTACGCGTAGCGGTGGACCACGTCCACGTACCGGTCGTAGAGCTGCCCGAACGCCTCGGTGTCGCCCCGCTGGGCCGCCTCGACCAGGCCCCAGACCTCCTCGTCGCGCCCGTCCTCGGGACCGGGCGGGACGTCGGAGGTCTCGGGTACGGTCGCGCGGTCCCGGGTCAGCACCCTGCCGCTGCCGCGCCGCGCTCCCGGCGGTTGCAGCCCCACGGACAGCACGGCCGCCAGCAGTGCCCCGACGCCGCGATCCGGCGCCGGGACCGTTCCGGCGAACGACGACATCGGCCCCACCTCCTCCCCCGACAGAGGCTCTCGCACGCAGGCACCTTGAGTAGGCGATCTTGCACGGAGAGTTACAGGCAGGGACCGTACCGCATCGCTGCGACTGGGGGGAGTTGTGCCAGACTTCGCGCGTATGGAGGAGCGTGTGCACACCGTCGCCGACCTGGTCG
>DATINN010000092.1:0-5026 GCA_035474175.1 Mycobacteriales bacterium
TTGGCCAGCGGGACCGCGCCCACGCCGGGACCGTAGAACTCGACGAACTTGCCGACCACACCGTGCTTGCGCAGCATCTGGGTGATCGTCAGGACCAGGTCGGTCGCGGTCGAGCCCTCGGGCAGCTCGCCGTCGAGGCGGAAGCCGACGACGCGGGGGATGAGCATCGAGACCGGCTGGCCGAGCATGGCCGCCTCGGCCTCGATGCCGCCGACGCCCCAGCCGAGCACGCCGAGCCCGTTGACCATCGTGGTGTGCGAGTCGGTGCCGACCAGCGTGTCGGGATAGGCCGCGCCGTCGCGGGTGAAGATCACGCGGGCCAGGTATTCGATGTTGACCTGGTGCACGATCCCGGTGCCGGGCGGGACGACCTTGAAGTCGTCGAACGCCCCCTGGCCCCAGCGCAGGAACTGGTAGCGCTCGTGGTTGCGCTCGTATTCGAGCTCGACGTTGCGGGTGAACGAGTCGGGCGTGCCGAACAGGTCCGCCACCACCGAGTGGTCGATGACCAGCTCGGCCGGGGCCAGCGGGTTGATCTTCCCCGGGTCGCCGCCGAGGTCGCGCATGGCCTCGCGCATGGTGGCCAGGTCGACCACCGCCGGGACGCCGGTGAAGTCCTGCAGGACGACCCGGGCCGGGGTGAACCGGATCTCCCGGTCGGGCTCGGCCGCCGGGTCCCAGGCGGCCAGCGCGCGGACGTCGTCGGCGGTGACGTTGACCCCGTCCTCGGTGCGCAGCAGGTTTTCCAGCAGCACCTTGAGGCTGAAGGGCAACCGCTGCGCCCCCTCCACGGCGGCGAGCCGGTAGATCTCGAACGACGCGTCGCCGACCGGCAACGTGCCCCGGGCCCCGAAAGTGTCTGCGCTGACCATGAGCCCATCCTTCCACTCGCGCGCGCGTAGAGAGAGTGCGGGAGGCCCAACTGTGGACGGCGTCACGCCTGTGGACGGCCGTTCGACAAACGGGCGCGATCGTGCGTCCCCACGTACCGTCGTGCGCGTGGACACGATGGTCGCCCGGGCAACAGCGGCCGGCCAGGAGCGTGCATCCGTCCAGGATCCCGCGGCCGCCCTCGACGCCCTGACCGAGCTGGTCGCCGACGGCGGCGTGCTCGTCCTGTCCGGCGCCGGGATCTCCACCGAGTCCGGTATCCCGGACTACCGCGGCCCCTCCAGCGCCGCCCGCACGGCGTCCCCGATGACGTTCCAGACCTTCACCGGCGACCCGGTCGCCCGGCACCGCTACTGGGCCCGCAGCCACCTGGGCTGGCGGCTGATCGGCACCGCCCGGCCCAACGACGGGCACCGCGCCGTCGCCGCCCTGCAGCGCAGCGGCCTGCTCACGGGCGTGATCACGCAGAACGTGGACGGCCTGCACCAGGCCGCGGGCGCCGCCGGCGTGACCGACCTGCACGGCCGGCTGGACCGGGTGCGCTGCCTGGACTGCGGCCGGCTGTCGGAGCGGACCGAGCTGGAGGCCCGGCTGACCGAGGTCAACGCGGACTGGCGCGCGGTGGCCACCGGCATCAACCCCGACGGCGACGTCGACCTGCCCGACAGCGCGCTGGACGGGTTCCGGCTGGTCGGCTGCACGGCCTGCGACGGCGTGCTCAAGCCGGACGTGGTGTTCTTCGGCGAGACGGTGCCCCGCGAGCGGGTGGAGCACTGCTACGACCTGCTGGAGGGCTCCCAGGCCCTGCTGGTGCTGGGCTCCAGCCTGACCGTCATGTCCGGGCACCGGTTCGTGATCCGGGCCGCCCGCGACGCCCGCCCGGTGGCGATCGTCAACCAGGGCGCGACCCGGGGCGACCGGTATGCCGCGGTCACCGTCGACGCCCCGCTGGGCCAGGTCCTGCCGGCGCTCGTCGCCCGCGCCTGCGGCTGAGACTTCACCCGATCGGCCCAGCCGAGCCCGCTGCCGACCAGCCGAAACGCAAGATTTTTTCAACCCGACACGCCGTCGATCGCCAAACTACGTCCGTTTTGAGCACCGGTGTGACTCCTGTGAACCAAGTTGCCCCTGGCGTGGGTGTGACCAGCGTGGCAGGGTGTGGCCGTCGTTGCTCATGGGGGGTATGTGTGCCGAGACCAGGCAAGCTGATCCGAACGGCGGTCGTCACCCTGACGGCCGGTCTGGCGGTGACGCTGGTGCCGCACGCCGCGTACGCCCGGCCGCACGACCCGGGCGACGGCGCGATCACCGCCGCGCAGCAGGCCAAGAACCGCAAGGCGGCCGAGGTCGGCCGGCTCACCGGGCTGGTCGCGAAGGCCGACGGCGACGCCACCCGGGCCCAGGACCGGGCCGAGCTGGCGGTCGAGAAGTACAACAAGGCCGTCGTCGACCTCGACACCGCGACCCGCAAGGCGGCCAAGGCCAAGGCGGACGTGGCGAGGTCGGCCAAGGCGGTCGCGACCGCGCGCCGGGACTTCTCCAAGTTCGCCCGCAACAGCTACATGCAGGGCAGCACCGTCGGCTCCGCGACCACCGCGCTGCTGGACGCGGAGAGCCCGAGCGACCTGCTGCAGCGGGCCGACCTGCTCACCTACGCCGGCCGGCACAAGCTGGACGTGATCGGCCAGATCGAGCGGACCACCGTACGCAAGGCCAACTCCGAGTCGACCGCCCGGCAGCTGCTGGCGGCCCAGCAGGAGGCCACCGAGCGGGCCAACCGGCTGAAGATCGAGGCCGCCCGCGAGGTCGCGGACGCGCAGGCGAAGCTGGCCACCCTGCGGACGCAGAAGGCCGCCCTCAACGCGCAGCTCGAAGCGGCCCGGATCAGGCTCAACGGCCTGTACGCCGAGCGCGCCCGCTACCGGGCCTGGAAGAAGGCGCAGGAGGAGGCGGCGGCCCGCGAGGCGGCCCGGCTGCGCAAGGTGCGGGCGGAGGCGGCCGCCCGGGCGGCGGCCGCGGCCCGGGCCGAGGCGGCGGCGGCGCGGTCCTCCTCGTCCCGGTCCTCGTCCTCCTCGTCGTCGTCCCGCTCCAGCGGCAGCAGCCGGTCCTCGGTCGCGCCCCGGTTCAGCGGCGGCGGTGGCTGGTCGGCGGCCAAGGGGCAGCGGGTCGCCGACATCGCCCTGCGCTGGCTCGGCACGCCGTACTCCTGGGGTGGCGGGACCACCTCCGGCCCGACCTGGGGCCAGGGCGGACCGGTCGGGTTCGACTGCTCCGGGCTGGCGCTGTGGGCCTGGGGTCAGGTCGGGGTCTACCTGCCGCACTACTCGGGCTACCAGTTCAACTCGGGGCCGCACATCTCCCGCTCCAACCTGCGGCCGGGCGACCTCGTGTTCTGGGCCTACAACACCTCCGACCCGGGCTCGATCCACCATGTCGCGATCTACATCGGCGGCGGCCGGATCGTGCAGGCGCCGCAGACCGGCGACGTCGTGAAGATCAGCTACATGTGGTCCTCCGGTTACATCGGAGCGGCCCGGCCCGGCGCGTGACTACCCTGGCCAGGTGACAGCACCCGGAAAGCTGGTCGACCGGTACGGCCGGGTCGCGACCGATCTGCGGGTCTCGCTGATCGACCGCTGCTCGCTGCGCTGCTCCTACTGCATGCCCGAGGAGGGCCTGGCCTGGCTGCCCAAGGACACCCTGCTGACCGACGACGAGATCGTCCGGGTCGTCGCGGTGGCGGTGTCGCTGGGCGTGACCGAGGTCCGGCTGACCGGGGGTGAGCCGTTGCTGCGCCGGGGCGTGCCGGACCTGGTCGCCCGGCTGGCGGAGCTGCGGCCACGCCCGGAGCTGTCCATCACCACCAACGGCATCCTGCTCGGCCGCGACGCCGCGGCGCTGGCCGCGGCCGGGCTGGACCGGGTCAACGTCTCGCTGGACACGCTCGACGCGGCCCGGTTCAAGCAGATCACGTTCCGCGACAAGCACGCCGCGGTGCTGGCCGGGCTGCAGGCCGCGACCGCGGCCGGGCTGACCCCGGTCAAGGTCAACGCGGTGCTGCTGCGCGGGGTCAACGACGACGAGGCCGCCGCCCTGCTCGGCTGGGCCCTGCACGAGGGCTACCAGCTGCGGTTCATCGAGCAGATGCCGCTGGACGCCCAGCACGGCTGGGACCGCAGCGCCATGATCACCGCGGACGAGGTGCTGGCCCGGCTGCGGGCCGTGTACGACCTGGCGCCGGTGTCGGATCCCGACCGGGGCAGCGCGCCGGCCGAGACCTGGACCGTGCTGGACGGGCCGGACCGCGCGGGCTGGGCGACGCCGGCGCCCCGGGTCGGCGTGGTCGGCTCGGTGACCCGGCCGTTCTGCGGCACCTGCGACCGGGTCCGGCTCACCGCCGACGGCCAGCTGCGCAACTGCCTGTTCGCCACCACCGAGAGCGACCTGCGCGCGGCGCTGCGGGACGGCGCCGACGACGCCGAGATCGCCCGCCGGTTCCTGGTCTCGATCGGCGGCAAGAAGGCCGGGCACGGGATCGACGACCCCGGCTTCGTCCAGCCCGACCGGCCGATGTCCGCGATCGGCGGCTAGACCCGGCCCGGCCGGGAGGGCCCGGCGGCTGGGGCCCGTCCGGCCCGGGGAGGGCGCCGCCTTAGTGGTCGGGCGTCAGCTTCTCGACCCGGAGCGGGAAGTCGCGGCGGGCCAGGAAGTCCGAGAGCGTCTCGCGATGGTCCTCGCAGGCCAGCCAGCGCTTGACCCGATCGGCGGTGTGGATCTTCGGGTTGCGCCACAGCAGCTCGTACGCGGCCGGCTGCTGGCAGCCCCTGGCCGAGCAGAGATCCTCGGAATCGAGTGGAGACGTCATCGGCGGAATCCTGCCACGCCGGATGCAAGAGGACGATCAGGGCGTCGGGCGGCCACGGGGGGAGCCGCCCGACGCGAGTGCAAAGCTACACCAGGTCGACGCCAGGGTGCGACAACGGCATTCGAAGATCACCCGAACGGCCGCAGCTTGGTCAGACGGTCCCTGTCCGTAACGTTCGCACCAGCCGGCCGTCCGGTTCATGGTGATCGAAATTGCTGGTCACGAGCGTACTGATCGGATTTCACGCCGGTCTCACGGCGGCTGAGGTTT
>DATINN010000093.1:0-13059 GCA_035474175.1 Mycobacteriales bacterium
GAGCAGCGCGACCGCTGGCTGCCGGCGCTGCTGGCCGGCGACCAGCTGGTGGCGTATTGCCTCTCCGAGCCGGAGGCCGGCAGCGACCCGGGCGCGATGCGGACCCGGGCCGTCCGGGACGGCGATTCCTGGGTCATCTCCGGGACCAAGGCGTGGGTCACCCACGGCGGGCACGCGGACTTCTACACGACCATGGCCCGCACGGCCGAGGGGTCGCGCGGGATCAGCTGCTTCCTCGTCCCCGCGGGCTCGGCCGGCCTGACCGCGGCCAAGCCCGAGGACAAGATGGGCCTGACCGGCTCGGCCACCGCGACGGTGCACTTCGACAACGTGCGGGTCGACGCCGACCGGCTGATCGGGGCCGAGGGCCAGGGGCTCTCGATCGCGCTGGCCGCGCTGGACGCCGGCCGGCTCGGCATCGCCGCCGTGGCCACCGGCCTGGCCCAGGGCGCCCTCGACCACGCCGTGGCGTACGCGAAGGAGCGCCACACCTTCGGCAAGGCCATCATCGACCACCAGGGGCTGGGCTTCCTGCTGGCCGACATGCAGGCCGGCGTCCAGTCGGCCCGGGCCAGCTACCTGGACGCGGCCCGGCGCAAGGACCTCGGCCGGCCGTACGGCACGGAGGCCAGCGTGGCCAAGCTGGTGGCCGCCGACATGGCGATGCGGGTGACCACCGACGCCGTGCAGGTCCTCGGCGGCTACGGCTACACCCGCGACTTCCCGGTCGAGCGGTTCATGCGCGAGGCCAAGGTCATGCAGATCTTCGAGGGCACCAACCAGATCCAGCGGCTGGTGATCAGCCGGCACCTGGCCCGCTGAGCTCCGGCGGGTTCCAGCGTGTTCCGGTGGCCGCCGTCACAGCGGCGGTCGGCGGCCGTCCCGTTACCCTGAAATAGGTAACTGTTCGCGCCCTTCTGGAGGCCAGCGTGCCCGCTCGCGACGCCGTCATCGTCGATGCCGTCCGGACCCCGGTGGGGAAGAAGAACGGTTCGCTCGCGCAGTGGCACGCGGCCGACCTGTCCGCGCACGTGCTGACCGCGCTGGTGCGGCGGACCGGCATCGACCCGGCCGAGGTCGACGACGTCGTCTGGGGCTGCGTGCAACAGATCGGCATGCAGTTCTTCAACGTCGGCCGGATGGCCGTGCTCGCGGCCGGCTGGCCCGAGTCGGTGCCGGCGGTCACGATCGACCGGCAGTGCGGCTCGTCCCAGCAGTCCGTGCACTTCGCCGCCGCCGGCCTGATCTCCGGGCAGTACGACGTGGCCGTCGCCGGCGGCGTCGAGATCATGTCCGCGGTCCCGCTCGGGGCCGGCGGGGTGGACGGGCGGTTCGGCCTGCCCGGCGGCCCGCTGATGACCCAGCGGTACGACGGCGGCGGGTTCAGCCAGGGCGTCGGGGCCGAGATGATGGTCTCCAAGTGGGGCCTGAGCCGGACGCAGCTGGACGAGTTCGCCGCCGGCTCGCACGCCAAGCTGGCGGCGGCGATCGACAGCGGCGCGCTGGCCGGGCAGATCGCGCCGGTCGGCGACTTCGCCGTCGACGAGGGGCTGCGCCGCGGCACCTCGGTCGAGTCGCTGAGCGCCCTGAAGCCCTCCTTCGCCGCCGACGGCACCATCCACGCCGGCAACGCCTCCCAGATCAGCGACGGCGCCGCCGCCCTGCTGATGACGACCTCGGAGAAGGCCGCGGCGCTGGGGCTGACGCCGATCGCCCGGGTGCACACCGCGGTGGTGGCCGGCGACGACCCGGTGATGATGCTGGGCGCGCCGATCCCGGCCACGTTCAAGGCCCTGTCGCGCAGTGGACTGTCCATCTCGGACATCGGCGCGTTCGAGGTCAACGAGGCGTTCGCGCCGGTGCCGCTGGCCTGGCTGGCCGAGACCGGCGCCGACCCGGACCGGCTCAACGGGCACGGCGGCGCGATCGCGATCGGCCACCCGCTGGGCGCGTCCGGCGCGCGGCTGATGACCACGCTGGTGCACCACATGGTCGACGACGACGTCCGCTACGGCCTGCAGACCATGTGCGAGGGCGGCGGCCTCGCCAACGCCACCATCCTCGAGCGGCTCTAGGCCGGTGGCACCGGTCCGGACGCCCAAGACGGCCGAGGTGCTCGCGGCCCGATTACGGGGGCGGATCGTGCGCGGCGAGCTGAGGGCGGGGTCCCGCCTGCCGCCGGAGGCCGAGCTGCAGCAGCAGTTCGGGGTGTCCCGGCCGACGCTGCGGGAGGCGTTCCGGATCCTGGAGGCGGAGTCGCTGCTGTCGGTCCGGCGCGGCGCCCGCGGCGGCGCGCAGATCGTCACGCCGGACCGGTCGGTCGCCGCCCGCCACGTCGGCAGCCTGCTGCAGGTCAGCGGGACCACCATCGGCGAGGTCTACGAGGCCCGGCTGGCGATCGAGCCGACCGCGGCCCGGATGCTGGCCCTGCGCGGCGGCCCGGACGCGGTGCGGGCCCTGCGCGAGCACCTGACGCTGATGCGGCTGCTGCTGGCCACCGACCCCGACGCCGCCGACTGGGCCCGGGCCTCGGCCCGCTTCCACGACCTCATCGTCGAGCTGTGCGGCAACAAGGCGCTGGCCGTCGCGGCCGGCGTGCTGCGCGAGATCGCGACCACCCACGTCGCGCTGGCCGTCCCCCGGGTCGAGACGACGGCGACGATGGCGCGGGCGCTGCGGTCGTACCTGCGGCTGGTCGACTTCGTCGAGGCCGCCGACGGCTACGGCGCCGAGCGCCACTGGCGCACCCACCTGCAGGTCGCGGGGGCCCTGCTGTTCGGCGCCGAGGCCCTGGACCTGTACGGGGAACCGGTCTGACCCGCGGGAGCCCGGGCCCTACTGGCCAGTAGGGTGGGACCGTCGACCGGGAGGACAGCATGCGCGTCGGGATGCCGATCGCCTACAGCGGCGGGTTCGCCGAGACCGTGGCCGAGCTGGGCGACTACGAGAAGGCCGGGCTGGACATCGTCTTCCTGCCCGAGGCCTACTCGTTCGACTCGGTCAGCCAGCTCGGCTTCGTGGCCGCGCGGACGACCACGCTGGAGATCGGCGCCGACATCCTCAACGTCTACTCGCGGACCCCGGCGCTGCTCGGGATGACCGCAGCCGGGCTGGACTACGTCTCCGGCGGGCGGTTCACCCTCGGCCTGGGCGCGTCCGGGCCGCAGGTGATCGAGGGCTTCCACGGCCTGCCCTACACCGCGCCGCTGGGGCGGACCCGCGAGGTCGTCGAGATCTGCCGGCAGGTCTGGCGCCGCGACAAGCTGTCGTACGAGGGGAAGCACTTCACGCTGCCGCTGGACGAGGCCCACGGCGGCACCGGCCTGGGCAAGCCGCTGAAGCTGATCAACCACCCGGTGCGGGACCGGATCCCGATCGTGCTGGCCGCGCTGGGTCCGAAGAACGTCGCCCTGGCGGCCGAGATCGCCGAGGGCTGGGAGCCGATCTTCTTCTACCCGGAGCGGGCGGCCGACGCGTTCGGCGACGCGCTGGCGGCCGGGCACGCCCGCCGCGATCCCGCGCTCGGCCCGCTGCAGATCGTCGCCGACACGACGGTCGCGATCACCGACGACCCGGCCGAGCAGGCCGCCGCGCTGGCCCGGGTCCGGGCCCAGGTCGCCCTCTACGTCGGCGGCATGGGCGCCCGCGGGAAGAACTTCTACGCCGACGTCGCCGCCCGGTACGGCTTCGCCGCCGCGGCCGCGACCGTGCAGGACCTCTACCTCGGCGGGCGCAAGGACGAGGCCGCGGCCGCGCTGCCGGACGAGCTGGTCCGCGGCATCTCGCTGATCGGGTCGCGGGCCGAGGTGGCCGACCGGGTCGAGGCGTTCCGGGCCGCCGGTGTGACCACGATCAACGCCGGCCCGCTGGCCGCGACCCACGAGCAGCGGGTCCGCGACATCGAGACCCTCAAGGAACTCAGCGCATAGGAGGACACGTGCAGATCAACGGCAGCGTCGCGGTCGTGACCGGCGGGGCCAGCGGCCTCGGCCTGGCCACGGCCCGCCGGCTGGTCAAGGCGGGCGCCAAGGTCGTGCTGGTCGACCTGCCCTCGTCCCAGGGCGACGAGGCCGCGGCGGGTCTCGACGGCGCCGCGGTGTTCGCCGCCGCCGACGTCACCGACTCGGCCGCGGTCGGCTCGGCCCTGGACGCGGCGGCCGAGCTCGGCGACCTGCGGGTGCTGGTCAACTGCGCCGGCATCGGCACCCCCGGCCGGGTGCTGTCCCGGGACGGCGCGGCCTACGACCTGGAGCCGTTCGTGCGGGTGCTGCAGGTCAACCTGATCGGCACGTTCAACGTGATCCGGCTGGCGGCCGAGCGGATGGCCCGCACCGAGCCGGTCGGCGAGGAGCGCGGCGTGATCGTCAACCCCGCCTCCGTCGCCGCGTACGAGGGCCAGATCGGGCAGGCGGCCTACTCGGCGTCCAAGGGCGGCATCGTCGGCATGACCCTGCCGATCGCCCGCGACCTGGCCCAGCGCCAGATCCGGGTGGTGACGATCGCGCCGGGGCTGTTCAACACGCCGCTGCTGGCCGGGCTGCCGGAGGAGGCGCGCACCTCGCTCGGCGCCCAGGTGCCGCACCCGTCGCGGCTGGGCGAGCCGGACGAGTACGGCGCGCTGGTCGAGCACATCGTCGCCAACCCGATGCTCAACGGCGAGGTCATCCGCCTCGACGGCGCGATCCGGATGGCCCCCCGATGAGCGAGCCCGAGGGCCCGCAGGGCGAGCGGGGAGCGACGAGGTCCGACCGCCCGGCGCTTGCGCCTGGCGGTCTGTCCGAGGAGCGGGAGGAGCGCGACTTCCCCATCCGGTTCCCGTCCGGGAAGACGAAGCACCTCTCGGACTTCGCCGGCGCGCCGGTGCTGCTGGTCAACGTGGCCAGCAAGTGCGGCTTCACCCCGCAGTACGCGGGGCTGGAGAAGCTGCACCGGGACGGCCTGGCCGTCGTCGGCTTCCCCTGCAACCAGTTCGGCGACCAGGAGCCGGGCACGGACGCGGAGATCGCCACCTTCTGCTCGGCGACGTACGACGTGACCTTCCCGATCACGACGAAGATCGAGGTCAACGGGCCGGACGCCGACCCGCTGTGGGTGTGGCTGCGGGAGCAGGCGCCGGGCGAGCTGGCGGCCGACAACCCGCTGCGGCAGCACCTGCCGGCCGACGTCGTCGACACCGACCAGGTCAAGTGGAACTTCACCAAGTTCCTGCTGGACGGCGACGGCACGGTCGTGCGGCGTTACGAGCCGACCGACACCCCGGAGTCGATCGCCGCCGACCTGTAGAGCCGGGTCACCAGGCGCTGGTGCTTGCCCGGGCCCCGGACGTCCCAGACCGTACGGATCCGGTCAGCGTCCACTGTGATCAGTCCACTGTAGACATCCGCGCGGCACGGGTGCGTCACCGGCGCACCCGGCCGCCACGGGTGGAACGACCGGCCGTCCTCGAAGTCCACCCACCAGCCGCCGGCCCGCTCCCGCAGCAGGTAGGTGCGGCTGACCGGGTGCTCGACGCCGGCCCAGACCAGGGTGCCGTGCTCGTCCCAGCGGAACCCGGCGCCGTCGGCGGAGACCGTGAGCAGACCGGTGACCGTCCCCTGGGCGCCGGCCGCCCGGTCGGCCACCCGCCGGACCAGCCGCCACCGCCCGACCAGGTCGGCCGGCCCGGGCCGGGTCAGTGCGGCGGCCGGCACTCGAGCGGCACCTGCACGCCGCGGACGAGGTCGAGGCGCTGGGTCTGGGCGCCGAGGGTGGCGTGCTCGGCCCAGTCCACCGCGGTCCGGATCCGGTTGCCGGGCATCGCCACCAGGTGGTAGCCCCGGGTGACGACCTTGGCCGGGAACCCGCCCAGCGGCACGCCGAGCGGGTCGGCCGCGCTGTCGAAGCCGCCCAGGTCGACGACGAAGCCCAGGTCGCGGTGCCGGTAGGGCTTGCTCCGGCCGTGGCCGAGCGCGGCCGCGATGTTCTTCCCGGCCCGGGTGCCCTGCCGCTGCGCGTGCTGCGCGGTCATCGCGGTGACCTCGCCCGGCCGGGTCAGGTCCGGCACCGCGGCCGCGTCGCCGCAGGCCCACAGCCCCGGCTGCCCCGGGACCGACAGGTCGGTGTTCACCGTGAGCCGGCCGTGCTCGGTCGGCAGGCCGAGCTGCTCCACCAGCGGGTCGGGCCGGACGCCGACGCACCAGATCAGCGAGCGCGTCGGCACCGTGGCGCCGTCGGAGAGGTGCACGCCGTCGCCGGTCGCCTCCGTCACCGACGTCCCGGTCCGCACCTCCACCCCGCGCTCGGCCAGCGTCTTCGCGGCCGTCGAGGACAGCCGCTGGGACAGCCCCGGCAGCACCCGGGCGGCGGTGTCCAGCAGCAGCCAGCGGGCCTTGGCCCCGGCCAGCCGCGGGTGCTTGGCCAGCAGCGCCCGGGTCGCCAGCACGCCCTGGGCCGCGACCTCGGTGCCGGTGTAGCCGGCGCCGACCACCACGAAGGTCAGGTGGGCCGCCCGCTCGGCCGGGTCGTCGGTCTGGTCGGCCAGCTCCACCTGCCGGACCAGGTGGTCGCGCAGGTAGACGGCCTCGGCCAGGTTGCGGAAGCCGTGCGCGTGCTCGGCCACGCCCGGGATCGGCAGCAGCTTGTTCACGCTGCCCACGGTCACCAGCAGGTGGTCGTACGTGATCGTCTGGTCGCGCTCGTCCACGTCCCGGTACGTCACGGACCGCGCGGCCAGGTCGATCGTGTGCACCTGGCCCGGCGCGAACCGGACGTCCGGCAGCGCCCGGGGCAGCGACACCGCGACCCGGCGCGGGTCCAGGATCCCGGCCGCGACCTCCGGCAGCAGCGGCACGTAGAGGAAGTAGTCGCTCGGGTTGATGAGCACCACCTCGGCGCCGGCCCCGAGCTGCCTGCACAGCGTCCTCGCCGCGTTGAACCCGGCGAACCCGGCACCGACCACCACGATCCTCGTCATGCCGCGATGCTAGGGGCCGCCGCCCGCCCCGTCCTGCGTCGATCGGCTGATCCGGCCGGGCCCGGGCGCGGTCCCGGGGCCGTTTCAGGCGTAGGTGTCCAGGCCGAGCTTGACCGCGATGCCGAGCCCGCACAGGCCGATGAAGACCCGCAGCGGCCCGGCCGGCAGCCGCCGCACCAGACCCGGGCCGAGCCACCCGCCGGCCAGGAAGCCCAGCGCCAGCGGGGCCACCGCGCGCCAGTCCACCGGTCCGAACAAGGCGAAGGCCAGGGCCGCGACCGCGTTCGCGACCGAGGAGATGACGTTCTTGATCGCGATCGTGCGGGCCAGCGGCAGGTCCAGCAGCGCGGTGAGCACGGCCAGCACCAGCACTCCCCCGGCGGCGCCGAAGTAGCCGGTGTAGACGGCCACGGCCAGCACGGCCGCCTGCAGCACCGGGGAGGACTCCCGGTCCCCCGGACCGCCCCGCAGCCGCGGCCCGAGCAGCAGCACCACCGACGCGCCGGCGATCAGCACCGGCACCACCGCCTCGAACGCCGAGGCCGGCGTGAGCAGCAGCAGCCCCGCCCCGGCCGCCCCGCCGACCGCGTTGAGCAGCCCGAACCGGATCAGCCGGGGGCGCTGCCCGGCCAGCTCGGGCCGGGACCCCGGCCGCCGACCCGACCCCGACGAACACCAGCGCCGTCGTGTTGGTGACGTTGGCGGCCAGCGGCGGCAGCCCGACCGCGAGCAGCGCCGGGTAGGACACCAGGGACGCCAGGCTGGCGACCACGCTGACGACCCCGGCGAGCACCCCGGCCAGGAACAACCAGACCACATCGGACACCCGGTCAGTCTCGCTCCCGCCGTTCCCGCACTCGGCACCGAACGTTTGCTGCCCGTCCCTGTGCGAATGGCCGATTCGGGCTTACGCTGCGTGGCATCGGGGGCACCCGACGAACGGAGCAACGGCCGTGCTGAAGGTTCTCGTTCTGGTCGCCGCCCTGCTCGGCGGTGCCGTCCTGGCGGCGCCCCCGGCCGAGGCGGCCACGGTCACCACCACGCTGCGGGCCGGCGTGGCCGCCCTCCCGGTCGCGACCGAGGTGCGCACCGGCTACAGCCGGGACAAGTTCACGCTGTGGACGGACGCCGACGGCGACGGCTGCAACACCCGCTACGAGGTGCTGATCGCGGAGGCGACGACCAGGCCGGCGGTCGGCGCGGGCTGCACCCTCACCGGCGGCCGCTGGCTGTCCTATTACGACGGTGCCACCTGGACACTGCCCTCCGACCTGGACATCGACCACCTGGTCCCGCTGGCCGAGGCCTGGGACTCCGGCGCCCGCAACTGGACGGCCGCGCAGCGCACGGCGTACGCGAACGACCTCGGCGACAGCCGTGACCTGGTCGCGGTGACGGACAACGTCAACCAGGCCAAGGGCGACCGCGACCCGGCCGAGTGGCTGCCCCCGCTGTCCAGCGCGACCTGCCGGTACGTCGCCGAGTGGCTGGTCGTGAAGGTCCGCTGGCGGCTGACCGTGGACAGCGCCGAGAAGAGCGCGCTGACCGGGCTGGCCGCCGGCTGCGCGAACGTCAGCCTGACCATCACCCGGGCGGTCTAGCCACCAGAACCGGCGGCGGGGCAGGGAACCCGCCCCGCCGCCGGGCATGGCGATCGCTCACCCCGGTTCCGACGGCGACTCTGGAGGCAGTCACCACCGGCCGTCCGGCCGCGACTGGAGGCCGCGGCCCGGAGGCCCGGCCAATCGCCGGGTCGGGCATCGGGGCGGCCGAGGGAGACGGCCGCCACCGTGGTCCGGGCCATGCGCCCGGGCCGATCCGGCGGGCGGGTCAGGTGCGCACCCGACCGCCGGACTTCCAGGATGGACCCTCGGGGGTGGATCCGGCGACGGGCCTCGGGAGGTTCGGCCCGCCGCCGGACGGGTGAGCGGGGGTTCAGCGCACCGGCGGCCACAGCCGGACCAGCACCCGGCCGCTGACCGCCGCGGCCGGCACCGGGCCGAAGATCCGCGAGTCGATCGAGCCGTTGCGGGAGTCGCCGAGCACGAACACGTCCCCGGCCGGGACGGTGACCGGTCCGAAGTAGACACCGTCGATACGGCTGTGGTCGACGTACGGCTCGGCCACCTCGACCCCGTCCACGTAGAGGTACGCGTCCCGGATCTCCACCGTCTGGCCGCCCAGCGCCACCACCCGCTTGACCACCAGGCTGCCGTCCTGCGGGTCGGTCAGCACGACCACCTGACCGGTGTGCGGGGCGCCGAACTTGCGCACCACCGCGACGTCCCCGGACCGCAGCGTCGGCGCCATGCTGTCGCCGTCCACCCGCAGCGGCGCCACCACGAACACCCGCACCAGCACCAGCACGAGCGCGGCCGCGGCGAGCAGGGCGACCCGCCGGGACCGGGTCGCCCTGCTCGGGACCGCGACCGTCACGGCGTGTCCGGCCGCGCCGGGTCGGCGTTGATGGGGTCGTTGGGGTCGGGGCTCTGCAGGCCGACCGAGAACTGCTGCATCATGTCGTGGTCCTCGTGCGGCAGGTTGTGGCAGTGCATCATGTACTTCCCGCGCTGGTGCTCGAAGCGCATGAGCACCTTCACGGTCTCGTTCTCGCCGATGTAGACGACGTCCTTCGGCCCCTTCTCGTAGTCGTACGGGGCGATCGGGTTGGCGCTGCCGAGCTTGCGGTTGAGGATCTGGAAGTCCACCAGGTGGATGTGCACCGGGTGGAACCAGCCGCCGCTGCGGTTCTCGATCTCCCAGATCTCGACGTCGTTGAGATCCGGGTTGGCGATCGTGAGGTTGAACCCGCTGTCGATGACGTCGTGCCAGGTCTTGCCGCTGATCGTCCACTCGCCGGCGGAGTTGCGCTCGACCGCCATCTTGCGGGTCCGCACCGCCTGGGCCGCGGTCAGCGACATCACCGGCGAGGAGGCCAGCGTGGTCGGGATGGTGTTGTTGGTGGTGTCGAACGGGCCGTCCACCACGTCGAAGGCCATGATCTTGCCGGTGTAGTCGTAGTCGATGTTGTTGTTGTTGCTCAGGTTGGTCAGCTCGACCCGCTTGCCCACCGGGTAGCGGGAGAAGTCGATGAGGATCTCGTAGCGCTCGGCGCCGCCGTGCCGGTAGCTGGTCACCGTCTTCGCCGTCGGCATCAGGCCGCCGTCGGTGGCCACCACCGTCATCGGGTCGCCGGCGCCCAGCCGCGGCCGGTAGGACCGGGAGATCGAGGCGTTGAGGATGCGGAACCGGTAGACCCGCCGCTTCACCTGCATCACCGGCCACGGCCGGCCGTTGACCAGGACGATGTCGCCCCACAGGCCGGACTCGGTGTGGTCGTCGTAGGACAGCTTGCCGTCGGCCGCGAACTGCGCGTCGGTGATGGTGATCGGCACGTCGAACTCGCCCTGCGGCAGCAGCGCCCGCTCCACCGGGTCGTGCAGGTGATACTGCGCGGCCAGCCCGCCGTACGCGTTCTGGGCCGTGTAGTGCACGCCGTGGTCGTGGTACCAGAGCGTCCGGGCGGCCTGGAAGTTCGGGTACTGGTAGTCCTTCACGTAGCCGGGCGGCGTCACGTCGCTGGCGTACCCGTCGTACTGCGGCAGCGAGGCCGAGCCGTGCAGGTGGGTGGACGTGGCGAAGGCGTGCCCGAAGGACGGGTGGGTGGCCGGCAGCTGGTTGCGGACCTTCAGCACCGCCCTGGTGCCCTGCTCCAGGCTGATCGTCGGCCCCGGCACGGAACCGTTGTAGGCCCAGACCGGCGTGGTCAGGCCGGGCACGATCTGCGCCGTGCTCTGCATCTCGGTGACGGTGTAGAAGTTGGTCCGGACGCCGTCGCCGTCCACAGTGGACGACGTGGGCTGCAGCACCGGCGGCCGCTGGAACGCGGCCACGTACGGCTTCGGGAAGTTGGCGCTGGCCAGGTCGCTGGCCCGCTTGCCGGACGCCGCGCGGCCGAGCGGGACGCTCAGCGCACCGACGCCGACGGCACCGACGGCCCCGATCTTCAGCATCCGCCGTCGGCTGAACTGGGTCGTGTCGAACATTGAGTTTTCCTCCGCGTGGGGTTGGAGGCCGGACGGGGCCCGTGGGGAGCCCGGCAAGCACGGGGTTGCAGAACGCATTGCAATGACTACACAAAGTGCCTAGGCGCAGGTGGTTCCGGCGTCGGCCGCATCAGAATCCAAAATTTCCTTGGGCTGGGTAAGCCGCGGGCAGGGGGTTGGCGATCCCCAATACGAGGGGGCCCGTGGAGTAGTAGCTTCTGATCCGTTCGGCAAAGGCGGTGCGCAGTCCTGACCAAAAAGTTGTTCCGGACGCGACATATCGGCAAGAGGATGTAAGGCTGTGAACGGTGGCAAGAAGGGCCACCCACATGGTTGTCGGGGGGGAGAGTGTGGAGCAGGTCACGAAGGTCGTCATCGTCGACGACCATCAGACGCTGGTCGATCTGCTGCGGCTGGCGTTGAGCGCGGAGTCCGACATCGATGTGGTCGGCACCGCGGGCACCGCCGCGGACGGGCTGCGGCTGGTGGACTCCACCAGGCCCGACCTGGTGCTGATGGACTTCGGGCTGCCCGACGCCGACGGCGTCACCACCGCGGCCGAGGTGCTGGTGCGGCAGCCGGCCACCCGGGTCGTGATGCTCACGGCCACCCACGACGGATCGCTGATCAGCCGGGCCGCCGCCGCCGGCGTGTGCGGGTTCGTGGCCAAGACCGGCGCGTTCGGCGAGGTGCTGTCCGCCATCCGGACGGCCCGCACCGGCTCCATGGTCATCGACCCGACCGTGCTGGCCCGGCTGGTGCCCTCGACCCGCAAGGCCGCCGAGACGGACAACGACCGGATGGTCGCGCCGCTGCTGACCCCGCGCGAGCAGGAGGTGCTCGGCCTGCTCGGCGCCGGCATGGACGCCCGCGCCATCGCCCGCACGCTGTCGATCAGCCTGCACACCTGCCGGGGCTACGTGAAGAGCGTGCTCGCCAAGCTCGACTGCCACTCGCAGCTGGAGGCCGTCGTCGCCGCCGGCCGGCTCGGACTGCTTCCGCCGCCGCCGGTGGAGCGTCGGTGAGCCGACGAGGGAGTGAGCCTCGCGGGGCCCCTCGACGGTGGTTCGCCCCGCGGTCGCCCGCGGAGCGGAGCGACCGACGAGGCGAACACGAGGCAGCACGGTGAACCTCTGGACCGGGCGGGACCGCCGGCTGTCCGTGGTGGCCCGAGCCCTCGTGCAGCACGCGGTGGTCAGCGTGCTGGCACTGGTGGTGGTCGGCGCGACCGCCGCCATCATCTGCGTACGGGTGGTCCAGAGCCAGGCCCTGCGCCAGGCCGAGGGCGGCGGCGAGGTCGTCGCCACCCGGGTGGTGGCACCGCTGGTCACCCAGGGCGTGTACGACGGCAAGGCCGAGGCGCTGATCGCGCTGGACGACCGGGTCCGCATCCGCAAGTCCGGCAGCACGATCCAGCGGGTCAAGGTCTGGTCGCCGGACGGGGTCATCCTCTACAGCGACGACCCGCGGCTGATCGGCCAGAAATACCCGCTCGCCCCCGAGGACCGGGCCGTGCTCGAGTCCGGCGGGGTCGACTCCGACGTCTCCGACCTGTCCAAGTCGGAAAACGTGCTGGACCGCAGCTTCGGCCGCAGCCTCGAGGTCTACGTCGGGGCCCGCGACACCGAGGGCCGGCCGATCCTGGTCGAGACCTACTTCACCGCCGACCGGCTCAAGGCCGACGAGGCCGCGCTGATCCGCCGGATCATCCCGGTGGTGCTGCTGGCCCTGCTGGTGCTGGGCCTGCTGCTGGTCCCGCTGGCCTACTCGCTGGCCCGCCGGGTCGCCCGCTACGAGCGCGAGCGCCAGGCGATGATCCGGCTCGCGGTCGAGGCCTCCTCGGCCGAGCGGCGTCGCGTCGCCGGGGAGCTGCACGACGGGGTGATCCAGGACCTCGCCGGGGTGGGCTATGCCCTGACCGCGCTGGACGCGCAGATCGCGGGCCTGGGCGGGGAGTCCGCCGGCAGCCCGAGCGGCCAGCCGATCGGCGCGCTGCGGGCCACCCTGCGCACGGCCCAGCGGCTGGTGCACGACGACGTGCTGGCGCTGCGCGAGCTCACC
>DATINN010000094.1:0-16487 GCA_035474175.1 Mycobacteriales bacterium
CGCTCGCCCGGGTCGCCGCGGACCAGGGCCAGGTCCTCGGGCGCGAACAGGACCGAGCGCAGCGCGCCCAGCACCTCCCGCGGCCGCGGCACCGGGGAGCGATTGAGACGGGCCCGGTTGGCCTTGCCCGGGTTGATCTCCAGCTCGACCAGCAGCTCCCGCCCGGCGCTGACCACCGCGGCCCGGACCACGGCCCGGGGCGCGCCCTCCCGCACCAGCGGCGCGTCCGTGGCGACCCGGTGCGAGCCCAGGGTCGCCACGTAGCCCAGCGCCTCGACCAGGTTGGTCTTGCCCTGGCCGTTCGGGCCGACCAGCACGCTCGGCCCGGGCTCGAACGCGACCTCGGCCGCGGGCCAGGACCGGAAGTCGGTGACCGAGAGGTGCCGGACGTACACCGCGGCCTAGGCGCCGGGCGCCGGCGGCGGCGGGGCGTCGGGGTGGTGCTCCGGGGTGATGCCGGGGGTCGGCTCGTCCTCGGCCCGGGTCGCGTGCCCGCCGAACTGGTTGCGCAGCGCGGCCACGACCTTCATCGCCGGCGAGTCGTCCTGCCGGCTCTGGAACCGGGCGAACAGCGCGGCCGCGATGACCGGCATCGGCACCGCGTGCTCGATCGCGGCCTGCAGCGTCCACCGGCCCTCGCCCGAGTCCTCGGCCCAGCCGCGGATCTTCTTCAGGTCCGGATCGGCGTCGAGCGCCCGGACCAGCAGGTCGAGCAGCCAGGACCGGATCACGGTGCCCTGGGTCCAGGACCGGAACACGTCCGGCACCTCGGTGACCAGGTCGGACGTCTCGAGCAGCTCGTAGCCCTCGCCGTACGCCTGCATGATCCCGTACTCGATGCCGTTGTGGACCATCTTGGAGAAGTGGCCGGCGCCGACCGAGCCGGCGTGCACGAACCCGCCCTCGGACGGCTTGAGCGTGTCGAACGCCGGCTGCACCTTGGCCACGGCGTCGTTGTCGCCGCCGACCATGAGCGCGTAGCCGTTCTGCAGGCCCCAGACGCCGCGCGGCTTGGCCAGCTTCTGCACCCGCTCCTCGAGCGTCGCCACGTCCCGCGGCGAGGACTCGGCCCGGTCGAAGCCGACCACCGTGTGACCGCCGCGGCGCAGCCGCTCGGCCATGTTGCCGCCCATCTTGCCGAGCCCGATGAGACCGATCTCCACCGCGGACCTCCGAGAATCGTGTCGCCGTCGTCGGGAGCATGCCCCTGCCGTCGCGGCGGCATGCCCGTGCGGCCGGAACTAGCCGGGCAGCCGGACCGGCATGATCAGGTAGCGGAAGTCGACCTGGCCGTCGCCGTCGACCGCGGTGATCACCGACGGCTTGCTGGACGTGGTGAACGACATCCGGGCGATGCCCGCGTGCACGGCGGTGAGGCCGTCCTGCAGGAACGTCGGGTTGAACGCGATCGTCAGCGGGTCGCCGGAGAACTCGACCTCGACCTGCTCCTCGGCCCGGCCCTCGTCGTCGCCACCGGCGGTGAGCGAGAGCATGCCGTCGGCGAAGTCCAGCCGGACCGGGGTGCCGCGGTCGGCGACCAGCGCGACCCGCTTGACCGCCTCCAGCAGGGCCGGCACCGGGATGTCGGCGGTCGCCGACCACTCCGACGGGAACAGCGAGCGGTACTTCGGGAACTCGGCGTCCAGCAGCCGGGTGGTGGCCCGCCGGGCCGGGCCGGCGAAGCCGATCATGCCCTCGCCGGCGCCGCCGCTGGCCAGCGCCAGGGTGATCTCCGAGCCCGTGGTCAGCGTCTTGGCCGACTCCGACAGCGTGCGGGCCGGGATGAGGACCTGGGCGGCCAGCTCGTTCTGCTCGGGCTTCCAGGGCAGCTCGCGGACGGCCAGCCGGTAGCGGTCGGTGGCGGCCAGCCGCAGCTCGTCGCCCTCGATCTCCAGCCGGACGCCGGTCAGCATCGGCAGCGTGTCGTCCCGGCCGGCGGCGACCGCGACCTGGGAGACGGCCTGCGCGAACACGGCGCTGTCGACCACGCCGGCCGTGGTCGGCATCGTCGGCAGGGTCGGGTAGTCCTCGACCGGCATCAGCGGCAGCGTGAAGCGGGCGCTCCCGCAGCTGATCGTGACCTTCGGCCCGTCGACGGCCAGGTCGACCGGGTGCGGCGGCAGCGCGCGGCTGATCTCGGCCAGCAGCCGGCCGCTGACCAGGGCCCGGCCCGACACGGCGGCGTGCACCTCGACCTCGACCTGGGTCGAGACCTCGTAGTCGAAGCCGGAGACGGTCAGCGTGTTGTCGGCGACCTCCAGCAGCACCCCGCCCAGCACCGGGACGGCGGGCCGGGCCGGCAGGCTGCGGGCGGTCCACGCGACGGCATCGGAGAGCGCGTCGCGCTCCACCCGGAACTTCATCGTCCGCACTCCTCGACCTGACTGGTGCTGCTGTGGGTGCTCATCATGCCCCGCCCGCCCGTCCCCAGATTCCCCGCCCACAGACTGTTTCGGTTCTTGTCCTCGTGGATAAAGAGAATCGGAGTCGTAGTAGGTGCTGTGGATGCTGTGGACAAGGACCGTCCGCGCAGGCCGGCGCCGTCGACGCCGTGTGGACCGGGTGTGCGCCGCGGGAGCCGGACGCCGTCCGGCCGGTGGACGGTGGGCGAACTGACCCGGTCATCCACGTACCGTCCCCAGTTGTCCACAGACTTCTCCCCAAGCTGTGCACATCTGAGCGCACTCCGGAAGAGGCCGTTCACTGTGCCCATCGGTTCGCCTCCGCGGTCGCTCCGCTCCTCGGGCGGTCGTGCGGGGGTGCCGCCGTGCGGGGCCCTGCGATGCTCACTCGCGCGTCGGCTCACTGCCGCGCCCGCTGCTTGATGCGGTTGGTCAGCTCGGTGACCTGGTTGTAGATCTGCCGGCGCTCGGCCATCAGCGAGCGGATCTTGCGGTCGGCGTGCATGACCGTGGTGTGGTCGCGGCCGCCGAAGGTCTGCCCGATCTTCGGCAGCGAGAGGTCGGTCAGCTCGCGGCAGAGGTACATCGCGATCTGCCGGGCCGTCACCAGCACCCGGCTGCGGGACTGGCCGCAGAGGTCCTCGATGGTGATCCCGAAGTATTCGGCCGTCGCGGCGATGATCGTGGCCGCGGTGATCTCCGGCCGGTCGTCGTCGGCGATGAGGTCCTTGAGCACGATCTCGGCCAGGGTCAGGTCGACGCTCTGCCGGTTGAGGCTGGCGAACGCGGTGACCCGGATCAGCGCGCCCTCGAGCTCGCGGATGTTGGACTGGATCTTCGACGCGATGAACTCCAGCACGTCCGGCGGCGCGTTCAGCCGGTCCTGGGCCGACTTCTTGCGCAGGATCGCGATCCGCGTCTCCAGGTCCGGCGGCTGCACGTCGGTGATCAGGCCCCACTCGAACCGGGTCCGCAGCCGGTCCTCCAGCGTGGACAGCTGCTTGGGCGGCCGGTCGGAGCTGATCACGATCTGCCTGTTGGCGTTGTGCAAGGTGTTGAAGGTGTGGAAGAACTCCTCCTGGGTGCGTTCCTTGCTCTCCAGGAACTGGATGTCGTCCACGAGGAGGACGTCGTTGTCGCGGTAGCGCCGCTGGAAGGCGGACTGCTTGTCGTCGCGCAGCGAGTTGATGAAGTCGTTGGTGAACTCCTCGGAGCTCACGTAGCGCACCCGCGCGTTCTGGAACAGCCGCTGGGCGTAGTGCCCGATCGCGTGCAGCAGGTGCGTCTTGCCCAGCCCCGAGTCCCCGTAGATGAACAGCGGGTTGTACGCCTTGGCCGGCGCCTCCGCGACCGCGACCGCCGCGGCGTGCGCGAACCGGTTGCCGGAGCCGATGACGAACGTCTCGAAGGTGTACTTCGGGTTGAGCCGGGCCGGCTCGACCCGGGCCTGGGCCCGGCCGCCGCCGGCCGCCCGCGGCGGCCACAGCATCCCGGGCTGGGTCTCCTCGGCGACCTGGTCGGGCTCCTCCGCGACCTCGGCCGCGTCGTCGCGGTCGGCCACCGGCTCGATCGTCACCGCGACCCGGATGTCCCGGCCGAGCAGCTCGGACAGCGCGGTGGTGATCATCGGCCGCAGCCGGGTCTCCAGCACGTCCTTGGTGAACTCGTTGGGCGCGGCCAGCAGCGCCGTGCCGTCCAGCAGCCCGAGCACGCGGGTGTTGCGCAGCCAGGCCCGCTGCTGCGGGGTCACCGAGCTGTCGGCCAGGCCGTCGATCGCGTGTGCCCACAGCGACTCGAGGTCGACCGTCGAATCCTCCGGCACGCGCTGGCTCCTCCCCGTGGACCACGCCGCTGACTGTGGCGTGACCCGCTTGTCCACACGGCTGTCCACAGGCTGTGTATGTGTCTCCCACGGACCGTGTGGGATCTCTCCAGTGCGTTGCTCGACCATGCCGACGAGTGCCGGCGCACTAGCGGAGAACCGGTGGGGGAAGCCGGCGGACTGGCACCGTACAGCGCTCGCCATCCCGCCCACAACCGGCGGCGACCGGGGCGCGTTTGACCCGGCCGGGCTCATTTCCGTACCGTTAGCAGGTCGTGAGTCCGTCCGCCGCATGCCGGCGGCCGGCCGCGCCTGGGTCAGGGCAGCCGTCCGGTCCAGGACTCCCGCCGCCGACCTGCCGTCTTGGAGCCCGCTCGTGAGCAAGCGCACCTATCAGCCCAACAACCGTCGCCGGGCCAAGACCCACGGGTTCCGCCTCCGCATGCGCACCCGCGCCGGCCGTTCCATCCTCTCCGCCCGCCGCCGCAAGGGCCGCGGCGAGCTCTCGGCCTGACGGCAGCGGGCGATGCTGTGCTGCCCGCTCCGGCGCGGTTGAGGCGACGCGAGGACTTCACCCTCGCCGTCCGCCGGGGTCGCCGGGCGGGCCGCGGCACGCTCGTCGCCCACTTCGTGCCCGCTGAGGACGGCGCCGGCCCGGCCCGGGTCGGCTTCGTCGTGGGCCGGGCGGTGGGCAACTCCGTGGTCCGGCACCGGACGTCGCGGCAGCTGCGACACCTGGTCCGCGACCGGCTCGACCGGCTGCCGACCGGGTCGCTGCTGGTCGTCCGGGCGCTGCCCGCGGCCGCGGCGGCCGACTCGGCCACCCTCGGCCGGGACCTGGACGCGGCCCTGACCCGGCTGCTGCCCGTGCCGGCGGTGACCCGATGACCGCCTGGCAGGTGACCGGCCTGCTGGTCGCGGTCGTGCTGCTGCTGGCCCTGTACGACGCCGGCCGCGATCTCGTGACCCGCCGCCGCGGCCGGTCCACCCTGGCCCGGATCCTGCTCCGGCTGGTCCGGGCGTACCAGCGGTGGATCAGCCCGGTGCGGCCGCCGTCCTGCCGGTTCACCCCGACCTGCAGTGCGTACGCGGTGGAGGCGGTCGAGCGGTTCGGGGCCGCGCGCGGAGGATGGCTGGCCACCCGGCGCCTGCTCCGCTGCGGACCCTGGCACCCTGGAGGGCACGACCCGGTCCCGCCGACCGTTGAACGTTCCGGCCCCCGCCCCCGACCCGACGCGCCGGCGTCGAGCCCGACAGGAGCACCCCGTTGCTGAACTTCCTCTACATCGCAGTCTCCTGGGTGCTGCTGCGTTGGCACGAAGCGTTCACCTGGCTCGGCATGGACCCGGCCAGCGGCCTGACCTGGGCGCTGTCGATCGTCTTCCTGGTCATCACCATCCGGCTGCTGCTGTTCCGCTTCTTCATCAAGCAGGTGCACAGCCAGCGCAAGATGCAGGAAGTGCAGCCGAAGATCGCCGCGCTGCGGGAGAAGTACAAGAACGACCGGCAGACGCTCTCCCAGGAGATGATGAAGCTCCAGAAGGAAGAGGGCTTCAACCCGATCGGCGGCTGCCTGCCGATCCTGATGCAGGCGCCGGTCTTCATCTCGCTGTTCCACGTGCTGCGGCTGATCGGCACGGACAAGGCCGTGGCGCTGTCCGGTGAATACCACTGGAGCACCGACCAGGCCACGCTGGCCGGCAAGGCGACCGTGTTCGGGGCGCCGATCGCCAGCGCGTTCTCCGACCCGCGCAACCTGGTCTCGACGATCTCCGGGGCCAACGCGACCTCCACCCACGTCGTGGCGGCGGTGCTGGTCGTGCTGATGGTGGCGGCGACCTACATCACCCAGCGGCAGGTCATGCTGCGCAGCACGGCCACGCTGGACGCGCAGCAGGCGATGATCCAGAAGCTGATGCTGTACGGCATCCCGGCCAGCCTCCTGGTCTCCGGCTTCTTCTTCCCGATCGGTGTCCTCTTCTACTGGTTCACCAACAACCTGTGGAGCATGGGCCAGCAGTTCTACATCCTGAAGCGGATGCCGCACCCGAACGCGAAGGCCGACGGGGTCTCGCCCGAGGTCGCGAAGGCGCTGGCGCCGAAGCCGGGGCAGAAGCCGGTGCGGCCGAAGCGGACCGCGCCGGCCGCGATCGACGCTCCCGTCGAGGATGCTCCCGTCGAGGGCGCGGCCGCTGCCGACGCGGGCGAGCCGGCCGGGGAGTCCGGCGGAGCGACCGCGTCGGCCAACGGGAAGTCGCCGAACGGGAAGTCGCCGAACGGCAAGGCGCCCGCGGCGAAGACTCCCCCGGCCAAGGCGCCGGGCAAGGCGCCGAACGGCAAGGCGCCTGTCAACGGGACGACGCCCGACGCCGCCTCCGACGACACCGACGCCGGTGCGGACGCCGGCACCGGGTCAGCGCCCGGGCCGCGCCCGAAGCCCGGACCGGGCGCCCGGCCCGGCGGCAACGGCGGCCGGCGCCCCGCGGGGCAGCGCTCCCCCACCCAGACCCGGCAGAAGAAGAAGCGGCGCTGACCGCGCTCTGCCACCGATGGCACCAGCTCACCTGGAGAACCTCGTGACCGACACTCCCGTGACCGACTCCGCGGGCGACACCCAGACGGACGAGCGCCCGGAGCGGGGTGAGGCCCTGCTCGTGCAGGAGGGCGACATCGCCGGCGACTACCTCGAACGGCTGCTCGACATCGTCGACTACGACGGCGACATCGACCTCGACGTGGAGGGCGACCGCGCGGTCGTCGCGGTCATCGGCGACGGGCTGCAGGGCCTGGTCGGGCCCAACGGCGCGACCCTGGACGCGCTGCAGGAGCTGACCCGGCTGGCGGTGCAGCAGCAGACCGGGCTGCGCAGCCGGCTGATGCTCGACGTCGGCGGCTACCGGGCCCGGCGGCGCACCGCGCTGACCGGCATCGCCCGGGACGCGGCGGCCGAGGTCGTCTCCTCCGGCGCGCCGGTCCGGCTGGACGCGATGAACCCGTTCGAGCGCAAGGTCGTGCACGACGCGATCGCCGCGGTCGACGGGGTGCACAGCGAGTCCGAGGGCGAGGAGCCGGACCGCCGGGTCGTCGTCCTGCCGGACTGAGCGGGGAGCCCATGAGTGTCCACTGTGGACACTGAGGTTCCGGCCGCGGCCGCGGCGGTGTTCGGGCCGGCGCTGGACCGGGCGGTGGCGTACGCGGAGCTGCTCGGCACCGACGGCACGGTCCGCGGGCTGATCGGCCCGCGGGAGGTGCCGCGGCTGTGGGACCGGCACCTGCTCAACTCGGCCGCCATCGCCGCGCTGGTGCCGGCGGACGCCCGGGTGGTCGACGTCGGCAGCGGTGCTGGCCTGCCCGGCATCCCGCTGGCCCTGGTCCGGCCGGACGTGGCCGTCACCCTGCTGGAGCCGCTGGCCCGGCGGGTCACGTTCCTGGACGAGTGCGTCGACCGGCTCGGGCTGACCAACGTGACCGTCGTCCGGGGCCGGGCCGAGGAGGGACCGGTACGGCGTTCGCTCGGCCGGGCCGACGTGGTCACCGCCCGGGCGGTGGCGCCGCTGGAGAAGCTGGCCGGCTGGTGCCTGCCGCTGCTGCGGCCGGGCGGGCTGCTGCTGGCGATGAAGGGATCGAGCGCGGCCGACGAGCTGGCCGCGGCGGGTCCGCTGCCCGGCGCCGCGTCCGCGACCGTGACGGAGGTCGGCGACCCACCGGCCACGGTGATCGTCGTGACCGCCGCCGGACCCGCCCCGGCTGGATCCGGTGGCACCCGGTCCGGCGCGACCGGGTCAGGCGGGCGCGGGTCGGGTGGGACCGGGGGCGCGGGCGGCAGGGGTACGGTGCGGGCTACGGCACGAGGAGGGCGGGCACGGTGACGAGCACGGCGGCGACCCACCGGCCCGGCCCCGTCGGCTGGCCGATCCCGGACAGGCCGGACGTCCTGCCCGTCGCGGGCACGCCGACCCCGGTCGGGTGGTTCGGCAGCGCCGGCAGCGCCGACAGCGGCGAGTCGCCCACCGAGGACGCCGGGAGCAGCGAGGATGAGACCGTGACCGAGCTCGACGCCAGCCGGACCCGGATCCGGAGCGTCCTCGACGACGCCGTGGGCTCGGCCTCGTCCGACGGCGAGGTGTTCGACACCCCGATCATGCGCGAGGCCGCGCAGGCCGTCCGGGTCCGCAACAGCGGTGGCGAGCACGCGTTCCCGCGTCCGACCCACCGCCGGGTCATCACCGTCGCCAACCAGAAGGGCGGCGTCGGCAAGACCACCAGCACGGTCAACCTCGCGGTCGCGCTGTCCATGCACGGCCTGCGGGTGCTGGTCATCGACCTCGACCCGCAGGGCAACGCGAGCACCGGCCTCGGCGTCGAGCACGGCAGCGGCACGCCGTCCATCTACGAGGTGCTGGTCGACGGGATGCCGCTGGACGAGGCCGCGGTGCCGGTCGAGCAGGCGCCCAGCCTGTGGTGCGTGCCGGCCACCATCGACCTGGCCGGCGCGGAGATCGAGCTCGTCTCTGTCGTCGCCCGGGAGCACCGGCTGCGCCGGGCCATCGCGGCGTACGGGAACGAGGTCGACTACATCCTCGTCGACTGCCCGCCGTCGCTCGGCCTGCTCACCGTCAACGCGCTCGTCGCCGGTGACGAGGTGCTCATCCCGATCCAGTGCGAGTACTACGCGCTGGAGGGGCTGGGCCAGCTGCTGTCCAACATCGACCTGATCAAGTCGCACCTCAACGGTGGCCTGCAGGTCTCCACCATCCTGCTCACCATGTACGACGGGCGCACGAAGCTGGCCGACCAGGTCGCGCAGGAGGTGCGCAACCACTTCGGCGAGCTGGTCCTCGACGTGGTCATCCCCAGGTCCGTCCGGGTGTCCGAGGCGCCCGGATATGGTCAGTCGGTGATGACGTACGACCCGGGCTCGCGCGGCGCGCTGACCTACTTCGAGGCCGCTCGCGAGCTGGCCGACCGCGGGACCCGGCTCGGGCCGGTGGCACCCCGGGAGTCGGTGTGAGCCGTCGGGGTGGGCTGGGGAAGGGGCTCGGCGCCCTGATCCCGACGGCCGCCCCGCCCGAGGCGTCCCCCGAGGTGACGGTGGCACCGGTCGCCGATCCGTCGGCCGCCGCCGACCCGGCCGCCGTGCCGGGCGCTTCGCCGGAGCCGGCGGGCCGTGCCGGCGAGCCGGCGCAGGTGCCGGGGGCGAGCTTCCGGGAGATCCCGGTCCAGGCGATCCGGCCCAACGCCAAGCAGCCGCGGCAGGTCTTCGACGAGGACGCGCAGGAGGAGCTGAAGACCTCCATCCGCGAGTTCGGCCTGCTCCAGCCGGTGGTCGTCCGCGAGACCGGCCCCGGTGCGTACGAGCTGGTGATGGGCGAGCGGCGGTGGCGGGCCAGCCGCGACCTGGGCATGGCCGCCATCCCGGCCATCGTCCGGGAGACCGCGGACGACGCGATGCTCCGCGACGCGCTGCTGGAAAACCTGCACCGGGCCCAGCTCAACCCGCTGGAAGAGGCGGCGGCCTACCGGCAGCTGCTGGACGAGTTCGGCACGACGCACGAGGAGCTGGCCGGGCGCATCGGCCGCAGCCGGTCGCAGGTGACGAACACGATCCGGCTGCTCAACCTGCCCGTGCCGGTGCAGCGCCGGGTCGCGGCCGGGGTGCTCTCGGCCGGGCACGCCCGGGCGCTGCTCACCCTGGACAGCGCCGAGGCCCAGGACGCGCTGGCCACCCGGATCGTCGCCGAGGGGCTCTCGGTCCGCGCGGTCGAGGAGCTCGTCGCGATGGCCGCGCACGAGAAGCCGGCCGCGACCCGGGCCGCGCCCGGGCGCCGGGTCACCGCGCCGGCGCTGACCGACCTGGCCGACCGGCTGTCCGACAACTTCGACACCCGGGTCAAGGTCGAGCTCGGGCGGCGCAAGGGCAAGATCGTGGTCGAGTTCGCCTCGGTCGACGACCTGGAGCGGATCGTCGGGCTGATGGTGCCGGGCATCGGGCCGCGGCCCAACGGGTTGGACGAGCCGGCGGAGTGAGCCGGGATCTGGTCGCCCTGCCCAAGGTGCACCTGCATGTCCATCTGGAGAGCACGGTGCGGCCGGAGTCGGTGCCGCCCCCGCCGCCGGTCTTCACCGGCTTCGGCGCCTTCATCGAGTGGACCACCGCGGTGCGGGCCTGCCTGTGCTCGGACGCCGACTTCGAGCGGGCCGCGTACCAGTTCTGCGTGGACTCGGCCGCCGACGGCGTGCGCTACGCGGAGCTGACGTTCACCGCGGCCGCGCACGGGGTCCGGCTCGGGACCGGCGACCGGCCGCTGCAGGCGGTGCTGGCCGGGCTGCGGGCGGGGGCGCGGGACGCCGGGATCGACGTGCGGCTGGTGCTCGACCACTCCCGCCGCCGGCCGCTGGAGTGGGCCGAGTCGACCGTGCGGATGGCGGCCTCGCACCCGGACCTGGTCGTCGGCTTCGGGGTGGCCGGGGAGGAAGCGCCGCCGCTGGCGCCGTACGCGACCGTGGTCGACGCGGCGGCCGAGGCCGGCGTGCACCTGGTGCACCACGCGGGCGAGACGGCCGGGCCGGCCAGCGTGCGGGAGGCGCTGCGGATCGGGCGGGCCGAGCGCATCGGGCACGGGATCCGGGCACTGGAGGACCGCGACGTCGTGGCCGAGCTGCGGGAGCGGCGGGTGCCGCTGGAGGTGTGCCCGTCCTCCAACGTCGCCGTCGGGCTGGTGCCGTCCGCGGCCGAGCACCCGCTGCCGGCGCTGCTCGACGCCGGGCTCGCCGTCACGCTCAGCACGGACATGCCGGCGGTGACCGGCCGCACGCTCTCGGCCGAGTACGCCGCGGTGCGGGAGATCTTCGGCGCCACCGACGACGAGCTCGCCACCCTGGCGGTGGCGGCGGTCGACGCCAGCTTCGCGCCGGACGCCCTCAAGGCCGAGCTGCGCGCCGACATCGCCGGCTGGCTCACCCACCACCCCCACGCCGCCGCCCACTGCTGAGTCGCCACTGCTGAGTCGCCACCGCGGCCAGCCACAGCCGGCCGCGCTGGCTGGTCGCGCTCACTGCCGACTCAGCCGACCGCGCTGGCTGGTCGCGCTCACTGCCCACCACACCGACCGCGTTCGCCGACCACCCTCGCCGCCGGCGCCGGCGGCTGGCCGGCGCTGGTCGCGCTGCCAGGGACGTGGCGTGGGTGTCCGGCGGGCGCCCGATAGGTGCCCCGGCGGGCGCGGGTCAGCGAGTAGTGGCTCGGAGGTAGGCCTCGCCGCGGGGGGAGAGCCGGTAGCCGACCGGCAGGCTGAGGGTCAAGCCGAGTGCCTTGAGCTTCCGGACGTCGGCCTTGTACGGCAGCATCTCCCGGCCGGCCGCCGCGGCCAGATCGCCCGCCCGGCGCCCGGGCTCGGCCCGGATCGCCGCCAGCACGGACGCCGTCCACGGTCCGGACGGCGACGCCCGGTCGAGCCGATCCAGCCGGCGGTCCAGCTCGGCCACCTCGGCGTCGGTCAGCTCCGCCGTGGACGCGAGCACCGTGCGCGGATCCGGACCGTCGGCCGGGCGCACCCGCAGCACGTACACCGGATCGCCCTCGGTCCCGCGCAGGTCGGCCCGCAGCTCGGCCGCGCTGCCGTACCCGGCCGGGACGGCGTCGGCGTCGGTGAGCGCCGCCGGCTCGACCTCCCGCACCTCGTCGACGGCGATCAGCCCGGCCGCCGTCCGGTAGACCCGGCCGGCCACCACCTGCGGCCGCTTCCACCGGCGTACGAGAACCGTCACCGATCCGTCGAGGATCCCGTCCCGGGCCCGCTTCTCCAGCAGCACGCCCGGAATCTAGCCGTTCCGGATCGTGACCCGGGATGGAAGGCTGGCGTCGTGACCGACCCGCTGGCGACGTACCGGGGGATGCGGGATCCGGACCGCACGCCCGAGCCGGTGCCGCCGGCCGGTCCGGTGCCGGAGGGGAACGACGACACGTTCGTCATCCAGGAGCACCACGCCCGGAGCCTGCACTGGGACGTCCGGCTGGAGCGCGGCGGCGTGCTGGTCTCGTGGGCGGTGCCGAAGGGGCTGCCGCTCGACCCCAAGGACAACCGGCTGGCGGTGCACACCGAGGACCACCCGATCGACTACGGCAGCTTCCAGGGCGACATCCCGGCCGGCGAGTACGGCGGAGGCAAGGTCATCCTCTGGGACCGCGGCCGCTACGAGCTGGAGAAGTGGACCGACCGCGAGGTCAAGGTCGTCTTCCACGGCACCAAGGCCGAGGGCCGGTACGTCTTCTTCCAGACCCGCGGGCGGGACTGGATGGTGCACCGGATGGACCCGCCACCGATCGAGGACTGGGAGCCGGTCCCGGTCGGCCTGGTTCCGATGACCGCCACCCCGGGGACGCTGCCGCCGGGCGGTCGCCGGCGCTGGGGCTACGAGCTGGCCTGGGGCGGGCACCGGGTCCTGATCGCGGTCGAGGGCGGCCGGGCCCGGATCACCGACGCGGACGGCGTGGACGTCGGCGCCGGCTTCCCGGAGCTGCGGGCGATCGGTCCGGCGCTGGGCAGCCGGGTCTGCCTGCTCGACGGCGAGGTGATCGCGCCGGGCAAGGACGGCCGGCCGGACGCCGACCTGCTCGCCCGCCGTCCGGCCAAGGCGGCCGCGCCCGGTGCCCGCAACCTGCGCGAGGTGCCGGTGACGTACCTGGCGTTCGACCTGCTGCACCTCGACGGGCTGGACCTGACCGCGCTCCCCTACCGGGACCGCCGGGCCCAGCTGGAGGCGCTCGGGCCGGAGGGCGAGCGGTGGAGCGTCGCGCCGGCCGTTCCCGGCACCGGGCGGGACGCGATGAAGGTCGCCAAGGGGCTCGGGCTGGAGGGCGTGGTGGCCAAGCGGCTCGCGTCCCCGTACGCGCCGGGTCAGCGGAGCGAGGACTGGGTGCTGGTCCGTTTCACGTGAAACACCGGCCACCGTTTCACGTGAAACGTCGCTGTCGTTGCCGGACCCGGGCCAGTCCCCGCCTGATGCGCGTCAGCAGGAAGTACACCGTCACCAGACCGATCACGAGCAGCGTGATCGCGATCGACGCCGCCGCCCACGGGAACTGCCACGCCAGCAGCACGACCCCGATGACGGCGCCGTCCTCGGCCAGGCTGGTCCCGATGTTCGTCACCGGCTCCGGCGACGTGTTGACCGCCAGCCGGAAGCCGCCCTTGGCCAGGTGTGAGAGCAGCGCCGTGATGGAGGAGGAGCTGGCGGCCACGGCCTGGTCGAGCGTCGAGGCGTCGTTGGCGATGAGCACCCCGAGGATGGCCGCGATCGTCGGCCGGATCACCGTGTGGATGCTGTCCCAGATGCTGTCGACGTACGGGATCTTGTCGGCGACGAACTCGACCGCCAGCAGCACGCCAACGAAGATCATGACGTCCGTGCGCTGCAGGGCGTCCGGGGTGTCGGCGTAGCCGACCCGGCCGAGGATGCCGGCGATGAGCAGCACGCCGTACGCGCTGATGCCGGAGGCCCAGCCGTTGGCGATGGAGAGCGGCAGTGTGTCCATGTCAGCCGGAACGGTACCCAGCCGGCCTCACCATGACCCGCGGTGGACGACCTCCTCGATCGGCCGGTGCCCGCGCTTCAGCGACGGCGACCGCCGGTCGGGCGCGCGGTAGCCGACTGAGACGCAGCCGATCGGCGTGTACTCCCCCGGCACCCCGAACGCCTGCCGGAACGAGTCCATGCGCTCGGGCGGCACCCCGAAGAAGCACGCGCCCAGCTCCTCGTCCACCGCGGTCAGCAGCATGAGCAGCGCCGCGAACCCGGTGTCGATGTCCCAGTACGGCACCGGCCAGCGGGCCTCGTCGCGGTCGGTCCAGCCCTTGTCCGGGCTGGCGTACCGGTCGAGGTAGGCCCGCTTGTGGGACAGCGGGACGATCAGCAGCGGCGCGTTCTGCATGCCGGTCAGCCAGGGGTCCGGCTCACCCGGCGACGTGGTCGCGGCCCAGAACCGCTCCCGCTCCGCCGCCGTCTCCAGCACCAGGAACGCCCAGCCCTGGGAGAAGCCGGCCGACGGTGCCCGCAGCGCGTTCGCGAGCAGCCGGTCGACCACCGCCGGCGGGACCGGCCGGGCCGGGTCGTAGTTGCGCACCATCCGCCGCCGCCGCAACACCTCTTGAAACTCCATGCCGAGATGCTCCCGCACAGGCGACTTCAGCGGGCGACACGCACGGGCGACCCCGCGGGGGACTTCAGCGGGTGGCGGCTCGGTGTAGGAGCCTCGTGCAGACCTCGCCCAGCTCCAGCCCGGCCGCCTCGACCGACATCGGCAGCAGCGACGTCTCCGTCATCCCGGGCGAGACGTTGACCTCCAGGAACTGCACGTCCCCGCTGTCGGTCACGATCGCGTCGGTCCGGGACAGGTCGCGCAGCCCCAGCGCCTCGTGCGCCCGCACCGCCACGTCGGCCACGGCCGCAGCCAGCGAGTCGGACAGCCGCGCCGGCGTGTGGTAGGTCGTGGTCCCGGCCGTGTACCGCGACGCGTAATCGAACACCCCGCTGGTGGGCACGATCTCCACCGCCGGCAGCGCGACCGGCCCGGCCCCGAGGTCGACCACCGACACCGCGACCTCGACGCCCTCCACGTACGGCTCCAGCAGCACGGTGTCGCCGTACGAGAGGCAGGAGACCATCGCGGCCGGCAGCTCGGCCGCGGATCGGATGACCCGGGCGCCGAGGGCCGAGCCGCCCTGGGCCGGCTTCACCATCAGCGGCAGCCCGAACTTCTCCACGATCCGGTCCAGCACCACGGCGGCGCCCAGCTCCCGGAACGTCGAGTGCGGCAGCGCCACCCAGTGCGGCGTGGCCAGGCCGGCCGCCCGCACGACCGCCTTCGCGGTCGGCTTGTCCCAGGCCAGCCGGCAGGCGGCCGCGTCCGAGCCGACGTAGTGCACGCCGGCCAGGTCGAGGACCGAGCGCAGCGCACCGTCCTCGCCGTCGGCCCCGTGCAGCGCGATGAACACGGCGTCGGGCCGGTCGCCGGCCAGCCCGGCCAGCAGCTCGCCGTCCGGGTCGAGCGTCCGCACCGCGACGCCGGCCTGCTTGAGCGCCTCGCAGATCCGCCGGCCGGAGCGCAGCGAGACCTCCCGCTCGTACGCCAGCCCACCGGCCAGCACGACCGCCGTCAGCTCACCCACGCGCGGTTCCCCCACTGCGGTCATGCGAGCTCGGGGCCGGGGGCGGAGCCCCGCGGCCAGCGAACCCGAGCGGACGCCGGTTCATCACCGAGGAAGGTAGCCCGCAGCTCCAACTCCTGCTCCACCACACCCGCCAGCCGCCGCACGCCCTCGCGGATCCGGTCCGGCGTGGGGTAGCAGTAGGACAGCCGGATCTCCCGCTGCCCCGACCCGTCGGCGTAGAAACCGATGCCCGGCACGTACGCCACCCGCTCGGCGATCCCGCGCGGCTGCATGACCTTGGCGTCCAGCCCCTCGGGCAGCGTCAGCCAGACGTAGAACCCGCCCTCGGGCTTCGTCCACGTGCAACCCGGCGGCATCAGCGCGTCGAGCGCGTCGAGCATCGCGTCCCGGCGCTCGCGGTAGAGCTCCCGGAACGCCTTGATCTGCTCCCGCCACGGCTGGGTCGAGAGGTATTCCGACACCGCCAGCTGGGACAGCATCGGCGGGCACAGCACCTGCGACTCCGACAGCAGCACCAGCTTGTCGCGGATGGCCGGCGGCGCGAAGGCCCAGCCGACCCGGACCCCGGACGCGAACGTCTTGGAGAACGAGCCCAGGTAGACCACCCGGTCCGGCGCCAGCGACCGCAGCGCCGGCAGCGTCTGCCCGTCGAAGCCGAGCAGCCCGTAGGGGTTGTCCTCGACGATGAGCACGTCGTACTGCTCGCACAGGGCGACGATCTCGGCCCGGCGCTCCAGCGCCAGGGTCACCCCGGCCGGGTTGTGGAAGTTGGGCACCGTGTAGAGGAACTTGGCCTTGCGGCCGGCCGCGGCCAGGGCGGCCAGCGCCGCGGCCAGCTCCGCCGGGATCAGCCCGTCGGCGTCGAGCGGGACGTGCACGACCTCGGCCTCGGCGGCGGCGAAGGTGCCCAGCGCCCCCACGTACGACGGGCCCTCGGCCAGCACCACGTCACCGGGGTCGAGGAAGATCCGGCTGATCAGGTCGAGCGCCTGCTGCGAGCCGACGGTGATCACCACGTCGTCGGAGGACGCGCCGGTGATGCCCTCCAGGGCCATCACCTCGCAGATCTGCTCGCGCAGCCGCTCGTCGCCC
>DATINN010000095.1:0-6846 GCA_035474175.1 Mycobacteriales bacterium
CCCAAGGCCAGCGCGCGCTGGTTCGCGCAGGTCACCCGGCGCAACGCCCTACCCGACTGAGGTCGTCGACCCGCGCACGATCAGCTCGGTGGCCAGCTCGATGTGGTGGGAGCCGAGCTTCTCCCCGGCCGCGAGCCGCAGCGCCCGCTGCAGGGCGATCGCGCCGATCTCCCGCAGCGGCTGCCGGACGGTGGTCAGCGGCGGCGAGGCCAGCCGGGCCAGCTGGGTGTCGTCGAACCCGACCACGCTGAGGTCCTCCGGCACCCGCAGCCCCCGCACCCGGGCGGCCTCGATCACCCCGAGCGCCATCTCGTCGCTGCCGGCGAACACGGCCGTCGGCGGCTCGGGCAGGTCGAGCAGCGCGGAGCCCTCGACCACGCCGTCGCGGTAGAGGAAGTTGCCGGTCCGCACGTAGCCCACCCCGATCGACGCGCCGGCCGCCTCCATCGCGCCCCGGTAGCCCTGCAGCCGGGCCTGGTTGCAGGCGGCCGCGGCCGGGCCGCCCAGGTAGGCGATGCGGCGGTGGCCGCGCTCGAGCAGGTGCTGGGTCGCGGCCAGCCCGCCGAGGAAGTTGGTCGCGCCGACGCTGGTCACCCGGGCGTCGGGCAGGTTGACCGGGTCGATCACCACCAGCGGGATGCGTGCCTTGGCCAGCGCCGTCACCTCGGCCGGGGACAGCTCGCTGACCACCGCGATCACGGCCTGGCAGCCGGCCGCGGCCAGGTCGGCGGCCCAGGCCACCGGCCGGCTGCGGGTCGGCTGCCCGCCGTGCGGCCGCAGCGTCACCACCACGGCCACGTCCGACTCGACCCCGGCCGCCACGACGCCCTGCACGATCTCGGTCGAGTACGCATTGAGGTCGCCGTGGAAGAGCAGCTCCACGGTCGGGAACCGGGCCGGGTCGACCCGCCGGCCGACGTAGTCGTGCGAGTGCAGCAGCTCCTGGACCAGCGCCCGGGTCGCCGGGGCCACGTCCCGGCGGCCGTTGAGCACCTTGGACACGGTCGCGACCGACACCCCGGCCGCGTCGGCCACCGTGGCGAGCGTCGCGCGCCCGTCCCTGGACACCACCTCGGGCCCCGCCGTCACTCGCCGCCGGCCGACCCGGGCCGGACGATCTCCACCGGGGTGTCCAGCCGGCGGTCGGGCCCGACGACCCGCACCGGACCGGTCAGCGTGACCGTGCCGCTCAGCGGCAGGTCGCCGGCCGAGGTGCCGGCCAGCACCTCGATCGCGCCCGGCTCGACGACCCGGTCCAGGTCCCGGTCGGTGTAGGCGGTCCGGTCGGCGTGCACCCGGAAGCGCACGTCGGTCGCCGCCCCGGGCTCCAGCCCGACCCGGGCGAACCCGGTCAGCCAGCGCACCGGCCGGGCCACCTGCGCCACCTCGTCGTGCAGGTAGAGCTGGACGACCTCGTCGCCGGCCCGCGACCCGGTGTTGCGGACCCGGACCGTCGCGGTGAACTCGCCGTCGGTCGGCACCGACGTCGCGCTCAGCCGCAGGTCGCCGATCTCGAAGGTGGTGTAGGACCCGCCGTGGCCGAAGGGGAACAGCGGGGTGGGGTCGAGGGTGCTGACCCCGTCGCTCTCCGGCCCGCCCAGCGGCGGCTGCAGGTAGGTGCTGGGCTGGCCGCCCGCGGTCCGGGGGATCTGCACCGGCAGCTTGCCGCCGGGCTGGATCCGCCCGGACAGCACGCCGGCGATCGCCGTGGCGCCCTCCTCGCCGGGCATGAACGCCTGCACCAGCGCGGCCCGGCCGTGCAGCTGGCCCAGCGCGTACGGCCGGCCGGAGACGACGACCACGACCACCGGCGTGCCGGTGCCGAGCAGCTCCTCGACCAGGTCGGCCTGCACGCCCGGCAGCCGCAGGTCGACCGCGTCGCAGCCCTCGCCGGAGGAGCCCCGCCCGAACAGCCCGGCCAGGTCGCCGACCAGCACCACGCACAGGTCCGCGGAGCGGGCGGCCGCGACCGCGGCCGGGAAGCCGGACCGGTCCTCGCCCAGCACCTCGCAGCCCCGCTCGTACGCGATCTCGGCGTCCGGCAGCTCGGCCCGCAGCGCCGCCAGCGGGGTCGGGACCTCGACGCCCAGCCCGTGCTCGGGGAAGCGCGGCAGCACGTGGTTGGGGAACGCGTAGCAGCCCATCAGCACGTGCGGGTCGTCCGCGCACGGCCCGACCACGGCGACCCGGCCCGGCGCCGGCCGGCCCGGGCCCAGCAGCGGCAGCTGGGTGCCGGCGTCGAGCAGGATGACCGACCGCTCGGCCAGCTCCCGGGCCAGCTCCCGGTTGGCGGCCGCGTCCAGGTCGGTGCCGGCGGCGGCGGTCACCGTCTGCTGCGGCGTCCAGTCCGGGTCGAGCAGGCCGAGCCGGGCCTTCTGCAGCAGCAGCCGGCGCACGGCCCGGTCGACCAGCTCCTCCGGCACCGCCCCGGCCTCGACCAGCGCCAGCAGGCCCTCGCCGTAACCGAGGCGGTCGGGCAGCTCGACGTCGATGCCGGCGGTCAGGGCCAGCGCGCCGGCGGCGGCGAGGTCGGGCGCGACCCGGTGCGACATGGCCAGGAACGGCACGGCCCAGTAGTCGGACACGGTGGTGCCCTCGAAACCCCACTGCTCCCGCAGCACCTCGGTCAGCAGCCACGGGTCACCGCTGGCCGGCACCCCGTCCACGTCCGCGTACGACGGCATCACGGAGCCGGCCCCGGCCAGGGCGATCGCCGCCTCGAACGGCGGCAGGATGACGTCCTGGAGCTCGCGGCGCCCCATCGACACCGGCCCGTGGTTGCGCCCGGTCCGGGAGGCCGAGTAGCCCGCGAAGTGCTTGAGGGTGGCGATCACGCCCGCGCTCTGCAGCCCGCGGACGTAGGCCGAGCCGAGCACGGCGACCAGGTGCGGGTCCTCGCCCAGGGTCTCCTCGACCCGGCCCCAGCGGTAGTCCCGGACCACGTCCAGCACCGGCGAGAGGCCCTGGTGCACGCCGAGCGCGGCCATGTCCCGCCCGATCGCGGCGGCCATCCGCTCCACCAGCGCCGGGTCGAAGGTCGCGCCCCAGGCGATCGCGGCCGGGTAGACCGTCGCGCCGTAGGTGGTGAAGCCGGTGAGGCACTCCTCGTGCAGCAGGGCCGGGATGCGCAGCCGGGAGGCGTCCAGCACGACGTGGTGCTGCCGGACCAGCTCGGCCGCACCCTCGGCCGCGGTGACCGGGGCGCTGCCGTAGACCCGGGTGAGGTGGCCGAGCCCGTCCCGGCTGGACTCGGCCAGCGACCGGGCGCCGCCGGCGGTGAAGACCTCCTGCATGGGCGCGACGTTGAGGGTGTCGTCGAGCTCCGCGGTCGGCGAGTCCGGCTCGGTCGCCTCGACCCGCGCGTCCTTGCCCACCCACCGGCTGCCGAGCTGGGCCACCTTCTCCGCGGTCGTCATCGCGGCCAGCAGGTGATCGACTCGCTCGGTCACCGGCAGTGTGGTGTCCTGCCAGGGCGGGGTCCGGGTGGCGATCGGGCTCGGTTCGGTCTGCGTCACGCGGGCTCCTCAACGAGTCGGCGGACTCTCGAAAACTTTCGATGTTCGGGAGCCGGTCTCCGGATCGTGGCACGGTGGGCCGGACGGCCGTCAACGACTTTCCGGAGCCCGCGTACCAGCTCGTGTGTTGGTTTACAGCTTCGAAACGTTGTCATCAAGCTCTTGACATGGGCAAATCACATTCCTACGTTAACTGTTGCGGTCGCGGGCCGAAAAGTGCAGGCGCGACCGGCCAGCGCCCCCGACAGGATCGGCTCGCCGCGGCAGGCCGCGGCTCAGAAGTTCGGAGACAGCGTGGACCCCATGACGACGTCCCGCCGGACCTTCCTCAAGCTCGCGGTGGGCGTTCCGCTCACCGGCGCCGCGCTGGCCGCTTGCGGCAGCTCAGGCCCGAGCCAGGCCGGCGGCTCGGGTGGCACCAGTGGCAGCGGCGGCACCTACTGGTATCTGTCCGGACCGCCCGGCGAGAAGATCCGGACCGACACGGTCAACCGCTTCAACCAGGCCAACCCCAGCACCAAGATCAAGCCGACGACGTTCCAGAACGACGCCTACAAGGCCAAGATCAAGACGGCCATCGGCGCCGGCCAGGCCCCGACCATCATCTGGGGCTGGGGCGGCGGCGGCCTGCGCAGCTACGTGCAGGCCAACCAGGTCGAGGACCTCACCGACTGGTTCGCGCAGAACCCGGACGTGAAGAACCGGCTGTTCCCGTCCTCGTTCGGCGCGGCCACGGTCGACGGCAAGATCTACGCGATGCCGGCCGAGACGGTCCAGCCGATCGTCCTGTACTACAACAAGAAGGTCTTCGACCAGCTCAAGGTCCAGCCCCCGCAGTCGTACGGGGACATCATGGACCTGGTGCCGAAGTTCAACGCGGCCGGCATCGCGCCGTTCTCGCTCGGCGGCCAGTCCCGCTGGACCAACATGATGTGGCTGGAGTTCTTCTTCCTCCGCCTCGGCGGCAGCGAGCTGTTCCAGAAGGTCATGACCGAGAAGGGCGCCTGGTCCGACCCGCAGTCGCTCAAGGGCCTGCAGATGGTGCAGGACCTGGTCAAGGCCAACGGCTTCGTCAAGGGCTTCTCCTCCATCACCGCCGACTCCAACGCCGACCAGGCCCTGCTCTACCGGGGCAAGGCCGCGATGATGCTGCACGGCTCCTGGTCGTACGGGATCCAGGTCAGCAACGGCGGCAAGTTCGTCCCCGAGGGCGGCCTGGGCTGGATGAACTTCCCGGCCATCGAGGGCGGCACCGGCGACCCGGCCGACACGGTCGGCAACCCCGGGCAATACCTGTCGATCTCCTCGAAGGCCACGGACGCGGAGAAGGAGACGGCGAAGAAGTTCTTCAAGACCGCCGTGCTCAGCCCCGAGGAAAACAAGGAGTGGATCGACACCGGTCAGGTGCCGATCTCGACCGGGACCGAGAGCCAGCTCAACGCGTCCAAGGACAAGGACTTCCTCAACTTCGTCTACGGCATCGCCAGCAAGGCGAAGAACTTCGGCCAGTCCTGGGACCAGGCGCTCGACCCGACCGCGGCCGAGACGCTGCTGGACAACATCTCCAAGCTGTTCCAGCTGTCGATCTCGCCGCAGCAGTTCGCCGACAACATGAACAAGGTCATCGGGCAGTGACGGCGCTCGCTCCGGTCGCCGCGCAGGCAACGACAGACACCCAGCGCGGCGGCCGGAGCGGGTCGCGCGGTGCCAGCGGGTCGGTCGCCTGGATGGTGCTGCCGGCCCTGCTGTTCTTCATCGCCTTCGGCGTGATCCCGCTGCTCGGCGTGGTCTGGCTCAGCTTCACCACCTGGGACGGGATCGGGGTGATCCACCCGTCCGGGCTGACAAGCTGGCGGGCGACCCTCAGCGACCCCGGCCTGCCGCACGCGCTGTATGTGACGTTCCTGATCATGGCGCTGTCCTGGGCCTTCCAGACGCCGATGAGCCTGCTGCTCGGGGTGTTCCTGGCCGGCCGGCAGAAGTATCGGGCCCTGCTGGGCGTGTTCTTCTTCGTGCCGCTGCTGCTGAGCTCGGCCGCCATCGCCATCACGTACAAGGCCCTGCTGGACCCCAACTTCGGGCTCAGCTCCGGCCTCGGGGTCGGCTTCCTGGCCCAGGACTGGCTCGGCCGCAGCCGGCTGGCCGTGGGCGTCGTGATCTTCATCGTGTCCTGGCAGTACATCCCCTTCCACTCGCTGATCTACCAAGCGGGCGTCCGGCAGATCCCGACCTCCATGTACGAGGCGGCCCAGCTGGACGGGGCCGGCGCGGTCCGGCAGTTCTTCAGCATCACGCTGCCGCAGCTGAAGTACACGATCATCACGTCCTCGACGCTGATGGTCGTCGGGTCGCTGACGTTCTTCGACCTGATCTGGGTGCTGACCGCGGGCGGACCGTCCGACGCGACCCGGGTGCTGGCGGTCCAGATGTACATCCAGGGCTTCCAGGGCAACCAGATGGGCCCGGCCAGCGCCATCGCGGTGATCCTGGTGCTCGTCGGCCTGGCCCTGGCGCTGCTGCTGCGCCGACTCGGCGGCGACGCCCGCGAGAGCCAGATGGAAGGGGCCTGAGGTGGCGACCACGCTCACGCCGGACACCGGCGAGGACACCCGGGCGCCGGAGCGGGTCGGCTCCGGCCGCAAGCAGAGCCCGCTGCGCTGGAACTGGCCCGGCGGCCTGGCCGCCTGGATCTGGCTCGGGATCGTGATCATCCCGATCTACTGGATCCTCATCACCAGCTTCAAGACCTCGGCCAACCAGTTCGACACGAACCCGCTGCGGCCGCCGACGGACCTGACCTTCGAGAACTACAAGCTGGTCATCCAAGAACACTTCATCCGCTACTTCCTCAACAGCCTCATCGTCACGACCGGCGCCGTGGTGCCGGCGGTGGCGGTCTCCTTCATGGCGGCGTACGCGATCGTCCGGGGGCGCGGCAAGTTTCTGTGGTCGGTCAACGCGCTGTTCCTGGCCGGGCTGGCGATCCCGCTGCAGGCGACGATCATCCCGGTCTACCTGATCATCATCAAGCTGAAGCTGTACGACACTCTGCTCGCGATCATCCTGCCGTCGATCGCGTTCGCGCTGCCGCTGTCGGTGCTGGTGCTGACCAACTTCATCCGGGACGTGCCCAACGAGCTGTTCGAGTCGATGCGGGTGGACGGCGCCAGCGAGTGGAAGACGCTGTGGTACCTGGCCTTCCCGCTGTCCCGGCCGGCCCTGGTCACCGTCACCATCTACGAGGGGCTGCTCATCTGGAACGGGTTCCTGCTGCCGCTGATCCTGACCCAGAGCCCGGACAAGCGGGTGCTGCCGCTGGCGCTGGCCGCGT
>DATINN010000096.1:0-6565 GCA_035474175.1 Mycobacteriales bacterium
ACCTGGAGGCGGCGTTCGCCATCGGCTTCGAGTGAACCCGCGCTGCTGAGCGCGTACTGAGATGGCCGTCCGGGTTAGGACAGGCTAACCTCACCCCATGACCGCCGTCGCGTCTCGGGAAGAGGCGACCACCGTTGCGCCCGGGTGCGCGACCGTCGCCCGCAGCCTGGGCGAGGCGCCCGAGGGCACCGCGACGCCGATGCGGTCCTGGATCCTGATCGAGCACCCCGAGGCCTGGGCCCGCGACGTCGCCGACAAGGTGCTGGTCTCGGCCCTGCCCTCCAGCCGGCTGCGCGAGCTGGCCGAGCTGCGCCGGCGGCACGGGCTGCGGCCGCTGCTGATCCGGCGGCCGGGCTACCGGGCCGGGCTCCCCGCGACCCGCACCGTGCTGGTCGGCAGCGCCCACCCGGGGCGGCGCTGGCTGGAGCGGGTCGAGATCACCGACCTGCGGGAGCTCGCCGACCTCGAACTGGCCGCGGTCGCCTCCGGGCGCGGCGGCGTCGGGACGCCGGTGACCGGGGCCGTCTTCGGCGTCTGCACCCACGGCAGCAAGGACATGTGCTGCGCCACCCTGGGCCGGCCGGTGGCGAAGGCGCTGGCCGCGGCCGCCCCCGGACGGGTCTGGGAGACCACCCACCTGGGCGGCGACCGGTTCGCCGGCAACGTGCTCGTGCTGCCCGGCGGGTTCCTGTACGGGCACGTCACCTCGGCCAGCGCGCCCCGGCTGGCGGCGGCGGCCGACGACGACCGGGTGCTGCCGGAGCTGCTGCGCGGCCGGACGTCGGTCGGGATGCGGGCGCAGGTGGCGGAGATCGCGGTGCGCCGGGTGACCGGGCTGCACGGGCTGGACGACGTCGAGCCGATCGGCGAGGACGGGTCCGGGCTGGTCATCGTCCGGGCCGGCGGGACCCGGATGGGCGTCCGGCTGGGCCGGCACCCGCTCGGCGTCTGCGGAACCAGCCGCTGCGCCGGTCCCACGACGCCCTGCGGCTACTCCGTGGACGAGCTGGTCGAGCTCCCGTAGTCAGCGCCGCCGGTCCCAGCCCAGACCAGGACCGGGAGCCCCGGGAGCCGGTCCTGGTCGGGAGCCCCGGGAGTCGGCCCGGTCGGGACCGGGAGCCGACCCTGACCGGGGCCGGGCGCCCTGGGAGCCTGCCTTGACGGGGGTCGGGCACCGGGAGCCGCCCACGGCGACTCGCGGCCGGCCCGGCCGGTCGGAGGAACCGCTACAGGTCCTTGGCGGCGGACCGGCTGACCGTGCACCAGCGGTCGAGCACGTCGGCGGCCGCGCCGCTGTCGATCGCGGCCGCGGCCCGGTGCATGCCGGCGGTGACCGCGTCGCCCAGGGACGACCCGCCGAGCCTGTCGTACGCCGCCAGCGCCGCCCCCGCGTTGAGCAGGACCGCGTCCCGCACCGGCCCGCGCTCCCCCGCCAGCAACTCCCGCGCCACCGCGGCGTTGTGGGGCGCGTCGCCGCCGCGCAGCGCGTCCCGGTCGGCCGGGGGCACGCCGAGGGCGGCGGGATCGAGCCGCTCCTCGACCACGGTCCCGCCCTGCACGACCCAGACCCGCGACGTCGTCGTGGTCGTCAGCTCGTCCAGCCCGTCGTCACCGCGGAAGACCAGCGCGCTGTCCCCGCGGTCGGCCAGCACGGCGGCCATGATCGGCGCCATCCGCACGTCCGAGCAGCCGACCGCGAGCGCCGTCGGCCGGGCCGGGTTGGTCAGCGGGCCGAGGAAGTTGAAGACGGTGGGCACGCCGATCTCCCGCCGCGGCGCGCCCGCGTGCCGCATGCCCGGATGGAACACCGGCGCGAAGCAGAACCCGATCCCGGCCTCGTCCACGCACCGGGCCACCCCGGCGGCCGGCAGCGCGATCACCACCCCGAGCGCCTCCAGCACGTCCGCGGCCCCGGCCGACGAGCTGGCGGCCCGGTTGCCGTGCTTCGCCACCCGCGCCCCGGCCCCGGCCGCGACCAGCGCGGACATGGTGGAGAGGTTGACCGTGTTGGCCCGGTCGCCGCCGGTGCCGACCACGTCCAGCAGCGGCCCGGGGATCTCGACCGGCGCGGCGCTGTCGAGCATCGCGGCGACCAGCCCGGCGTGCTCGGCCGGCGTCTCGCCCTTGGCCCGCAGCAACACCGCGAACGCGGCCAGCTGGGCCGGTGTCGCCGCGCCGGCCATGATCTCGCCCATCGCCCACGCCGTGTCGGCCGTGTCGAGCGACTCGCCGGACAGCAGCGCGGACAGCACCGCGGGCCATGCCCGCAGGCCCGTCATGGCGGGGCCTACCGGATCACCGGCAGCCCGCGGGCCCGGTCGCGCAGCAGCTGCGCGACCACCTCCGCGGCGGCGACCGGGTCGATCGGGCGGTCGATGGTGGCGTCGGCGAGCGACCAGGTGGCCAGCCACCGGTCGTCCCGGCGGCCGAGCAGCACGCACAGCGCCGGGCAGTCATCGATCTCGTACTTCAGCTGCCGGCTGATGCCCATCCCTCCGGTCGGCTGGGCCTCGCCGTCCAGGATGGCGACGGCGACACCGCCGGCGTCGATCCGGGCCACCACCTCGGCCCCGGTCGCGCACTCGACCCAGTCGATGCGGCCCAGGTCGGCGGCGGGCCGGCGGCCGACCGCGGACCTCACCTGCTCCCGCACCGCCGGGTCGTGGCTGAAGACGATCACGGTGGCGGGCGCGGCCGGTGCGGTCATGGCCGGATTCTAGGAGTACTCAGCGGCGCTGCCAGGCGTCGGGGCGGCGCGACGCGCTCGTCGAGTGAACGAAGCAGTTGGGACCCGGGTTGTACGCCGAGAGCCGCTCGCCGCAGACCGCACACTCACGCCGGGTCGTGGAGACCTTGCGGACCGCGCGCTGGGAGCTGCTGCCGGGACGGGATCCAGAGACCACGTCTCTCCGCCTCCTAGACGGTGCCGTTCGCGCCGGGGGTTGGCTGCGAATCGGATGCGGAACTGTAGGACCGGTTACCGGACGTGGTCAACGATGCCGCCGGTCCTCCGCCCGGCGCACCGGACGACACGCCGTCGGCGGCGAGCGATATCACCCGTCCGGCCGAGCGCCGCCGACCGCGCCGCCACGTACCGGGGCGGCGTCAGGCGTGGCGCGCTCCGGCACGCGGGTCGCAGCGCCCGATTCGCCACGGTACGTGACAGGACGCGCGGTCACCCAGCGTGCCCGGCCCCAGGGTGGTCGAACTGTGCCCACGATGTCTCCGTACCGGGCGGGCGGACCGCTGTGGGAACACTGAGAACGCGCCCGGGACCTGCGCGAACACGCGCCGACCCCGACGGGTGGGACGTGCGGGCCCGTGGAATGATGCTGCCGTGACGACGGCGACGTACGAGGGCAGCAGGGCCCACTCGCTCACCCGCCCCAACATGGTGAGCGTCGGGACCATCATCTGGTTGTCCAGCGAGCTGATGTTCTTCGCCGGCCTGTTCGCCATGTACTTCACGGTGCGTGCGGCGCACCCGGGCGACTGGCCGATGGAACCCACCGAACTCAACGTGCCGTACGCGTTGGTGGTGACGATCATCCTGGTGTCGTCCTCGATCACCTGCCAGATCGGCGTGTTCAAGGCCGAGGCCGGCGACGTCTACGGGTTGCGCCGGTGGTTCCTGCTCACGTTCGTGATGGGGCTGGCGTTCGTGCTCGGCCAGGCCAACGAGTACCGCAGCCTGGTCGACGAGGGCACCACGATCTCGGCCTCGGGCTACGGATCGGTCTTCTACATCACCACCGGCTTCCACGGCCTGCACGTGATCGGCGGCCTCATCGCCTTCCTCTTCGTGCTGGCCCGCTCGACGATGGGCCGCTACACGCCCGCGCAGGCCACCGCGGCCATCGTCGTCTCCTATTACTGGCACTTCGTCGACGTCGTGTGGATCGGGCTGTTCGCCACGATCTACCTGATCCAGTGACCGTGCACCAGCAGCCGCCCGCGGACGACAGCGAAGGTGGAAAGTCGATGACGGAACGCCCCTCGGCGACGAAGGGCCGCAGGCCACGTTCGCGGGTGCGCCGCCGGATCACCGGTGCGCTCGCGCTCGCCCTGGCCCTCGGCTCCGTCGGCGTGGCGTACGCGACCGTGGCCGCGGCCGCGACCCCGAAGGCGCACACCGCGGCGGCCGCCGCCGGCGCGCCCGCGGACGACCCGGTGGAGATCCGCAAGGGGCGCCAGCTCTACGAGACGAGCTGCATCACCTGCCACGGGCAAAACCTGCAGGGCGTGGCCCAGCGCGGACCGTCGCTGATCGGCGCCGGCTCCGCCGCGGTCTACTTCCAGGTCGCCACCGGCCGGATGCCGGTCGCGCGCCAGGAGGCCCAGGTCGAGCGCAAGAAGCCGAAGTTCGACGAGGCGCAGACGCTGCAGATCGCGGCGTACGTGCAGTCCGTCGGGGGCGGGCCGCAGATCCCGACCGGCGACCTGCGCGGCGACGACGCCAACCTGGCCGAGGGCGGCGAGCTCTTCCGGCTCAACTGCGCCTCCTGCCACAACTTCGCCGGCCGGGGCGGCGCCCTGTCCGCGGGGAAGTACGCGCCACCGCTGACCGAGGCCAGCGACCTCACCCTGTGGACCGCGATGCTGTCCGGCCCGCAGAACATGCCGGTGTTCAGCGACAACCAGCTGACCACCGAGCAGAAGCAGGCCATCACCAACTACGTGCAGACGCTCAAGGCCGAGAGGGACCCGGGTGGCAGCTCCATCGGCCGCCTCGGCCCGGTGCCCGAGGGTCTCGTCATCTGGATCGTCGGCATCGGCGCCATCATGCTGATGATCCTGTGGATCGGAGCGAAGTCGTGAGCAGCGAGGGAGGGCGCCTGAGCCCGGCGTCGCCGCCGCCGGACCTGGACATGGAAGCGTTCCGGGAGGCGTCGCTGGAGGAGCAGGCCCTGCAGGGCGCGGAGCTCGACGGCGTCCGGATCGTGCACCGGCGCGACCGGTTCCCGGTCCCGGGCTCGCGGGCGGAGAAGCGGGCGGAGCGGGCGGTCTCGCTCTGCTTCGTGATCGCCTTCCTCGGCGCGGTCGCGTTCTCGGTCTGCTACATCGTGCTGCCCTGGCAGTACGGCATCTCCAGCAAGGGCTACCCCTGGTTCACCCCGGTCCTCGGCGTGACGATGGCGATCTCGCTGTTCGGCTTCGGGTTCGGGGCCGTGCTGTGGGCGAAGCTGCTGATCCCGGAGGAGGAGGCGGTCCAGGAGCGGCACGGCGGCCGGTCCGACGTCGCCGACCGCGAGACCACGTCCGCGGTCATCTCCGACGGCCTCGGCATGACCGGCATCGCCCGCCGCTCGCTGCTGCAGCGGGCGCTGGGCCTGTCCGGGCTGGCGCTGGGCGCGCTCGCGATCATCCCGCTCGGCGGCCTGATCAAGAAGCCGAAGGGCGAGCTGTTCCGCACCGGCTGGAGCGACGGCGTGCGGCTGATGACCGGCGACCGCCGGCTCGTCCGCCCCAGCGACCTCGAGGCCGGCGGCATCGCCACCGTGTTCCCCGCCACTCCGGACGGGCTGACCACCCAGGTCGTGGCCGACTCCGTCGTGCTGCTGATCCGGCTGCGTCCGGGTCAGACGGTGCGGTCCCGTCCGGGCCAGGAGGACTTCGGCTGGCAGGACTACCTGGCCTACTCCAAGATCTGCACGCACGCCGGGTGCCCGGCCTCGCTCTACGAGCAGCAGACCGGCCGGCTGCTGTGCCCGTGCCACCAGTCCCAGTTCGACCTGCTCCAGGACGCCAAGCCCGTGTTCGGCCCCGCGGCCCGCCCGTTGCCAAAACTCGCGATCACCGTGGACGACGAGGGATACTTCGTGGCGAAGCAGGACTTCAACGAGCCCATCGGACCCAGCTTCTGGGAGCGGCCATGAGCGACACCAGGACGGCCGAGCGTCCCGCCGGCAAGCGGCCGGCGACCGCGATCGGTCGCGGCGCCGACTGGGCCGACGAGCGGCTCTCGGCCTCCCCCGCCATCCGGCGCAACCTGAACAAGGTCTTCCCGGACAACTGGTCGTTCATGATGGGCGAGATCGCGCTCTACTCGTTCATCATCCTGCTGCTGACCGGCGTCTACCTGTCGTTCTTCTACGACCCGTCGATGACCGAGGTCCGCTACGACGGGAGCTACTCGCTGCTGCGCGGCGTGGAGATGTCCCGGGCGTACGACACGACGCTCAACCTGTCCTTCGACGTCCGCGGCGGGCTGCTCATGCGGCAGATCCACCACTGGTCGGCGCTGCTGTTCGTGGCCGCGATGGTGGCGCACATGCTGCGCACGTTCTTCACCGGCGCGTTCCGCAAGCCGCGCGAGCTCAACTGGCTGCTCGGCGTCGGCCTGCTGACCATGGGCATCGTCGAGGGCTTCGCCGGCTACTCGCTGCCGGACGACCTGCTCTCGGGCACCGGGCTGCGGATCGCCCACGCGATCATGCTGTCGATCCCGGTCGTCGGCACCTGGGTGGCGTACGCGGTGTTCGGGTCGGAGTTCCCCGGCACGGAGATCATCGCGCGCCTCTACATCGCCCACGTGCTGCTCATCCCGGGCATCATCCTGGCGCTG
>DATINN010000097.1:0-5014 GCA_035474175.1 Mycobacteriales bacterium
CCGAGGACCACGGGGTGCCGGGCGGCAGCGGAGCGCCGGACCTGGCCGCACTCCGGACGGAGCTGCGGGCGGTCCTGCCGGACTACATGGTGCCGGCGGACTACGTGCTCCTGGACGCCATCCCGCTGACCGCCAACGGCAAGCCGGACCGGGCGGCCCTCCCGGCGCCGGTCCCGGCCGCGGCCGGGTCGAGCCGGCCGCAGACCCCGACCGAGGAGCGGGTCGCCGCGGTCTGGGCCGGCGTGCTCGGCCTGCCCGAGGTCGGCGCCGAGGACGACTTCTTCGACCTCGGCGGCGACTCCTTCGCCACCGTCAAGGTCGTCCGCGCCCTGGACGGCGCGGTGTCCGTGGTCGACGTCTTCAGCGCCCCGACCGTACGGGCCCTGGCCGGGCTGATCGACCGCGGCACCGGCGCCGGCACCGGCCTGCTCAAGCGGCTGGGCGGCACGGGCACCGCGACCGTGCACCTGGTCTGCGTGCCCTTCGGCGGCGGCTCACCGGTCGCCTTCGCCCCGCTGGCCGCCGCGGTCGGCGGCGGCATCGCCGTGCACGGCGTCGACCTGCCCGGCCACGACACCGCCCGCCCGGGGGACGGCTGCCGCCCTCTGGACGAGGTCGCCGACGCGCTGGTCGAGGAGCTCCGGTCGCTCCCGGGCGACATCGTCCTCTATGGACACTGCCTGGGCGGCGCCCTGGCCGCGGCCACCGCATTGAAGCTGGAGCGGGCCGGCCGCCCGGTCCTCGGCCTGATCGAGGCCGGCACCTTCCCGGCCGCGCGGCTGCCCGGGCGCCTCTCGGCCCTGCTGCACCGCTGGCTCCCGGGCGACCGGCTGCTGTCCGACCGGGCCTACCTGGAATCGCTGCGCTCGCTCGGCGGCTTCGCCGAGGACCTCGACCCGGCGGACCAGAAGCTGCTCATGACCGCGCTGCGGCACGACAGCCGCGAGGCCGAGACCTGGTACACCGAGCGCGACGCGCAGCCGGAGAAGGACCGCATCTCGGCCCCGCTGCTGTGCGTCGTCGGCGAGCGGGACCGCTCGACCCAGCTCTACCAGGAGCGGTACGCGGAGTGGCGGGACGTCGCCGACGACGTCGAACTGGCCGTGATCCCGGCCGCCGGCCACTTCTTCGCCCGGCACCAGGCGCCCGAGCTGGGCGCGCTGCTCACCGACCGGGTCCGGCGCTGGCGCCGGGGCGAGCGGCCCGCGACGCCGATCGAGGTCGAGCCGGAGACCGGGGTGGCGACGTTCCTGGCCGTCGCGCTGACCCAGCTGCTGTCGATGGTCGGCACCGGGCTGACCAGCTTCGCGCTGGGGATCTGGGTGCTGCAGCGGACCGGCTCGGTGACCGCGTTCGCGACGATCTCGGTGATGGTGGTGCTGCCGGCGATCCTGGCCATGCCGCTGTCCGGCGCGGTCGCCGACCGCTTCGACCGGCGCAAGGTGATGCTGGTGGCCGACGGCGTGGCCGGGGTGATGACGGCCGGCCTGGTCGCGCTGCTGGCGCTGGGCCGGCTGGAGCTGTGGTTCATCTACCTCTTCGCCGGGATGGGCGCGCTGGCCGGCGCGTTCCAGCGCCCGGCGTACCTGGCCGCGATCACGCAGCTGGTCCCCAAGCGGCACCTGGGCCAGGCCAACGGGCTGGTCAGCCTGGGCATCAACTCCGGCGACCTGATCGCGGCGCTGGCCGGCGGCACCCTGATCGGGCTGGTCGGGCTGCCGGGCGTGGTCACCGTCGACGTCGTGACGTTCCTGGCCGCGGTCACCGTGATCGCGCTGGTCCGGTTCCCGGACCGGATGTTCGTGCGGCGCGAGGAGAGCTTCGGCAAGGAGATCACCGGCGGCTGGCGCTACCTCACCGCCCGCCGGCAGCTGGTCGCCCTGGTGGTCTTCTTCTGCGTCTTCAACTACCTGTTCGCGTTCCCGGTCACGCTGGCGACGCCGCTGCTGCTGGCCAACCACGGGCCGGCCGTGCTGGGCGTGGTGACCGCGTTCGGCGGGCTCGGGGCGGCGCTGGGCGCGGTGCTGATGGCGGTGTGGGGCGGCACCCGGCACCGGGCCGTCGGCATGATCGCCGGCACCTCCGTGCTCGGCCTGGCCGTGGTCGTCCTCGGCCTCTCGCCGCACCCGGTGCTGATCGCCGCCGGCCTCTTCGGCGTGTACGGCGCCCTGCTGGTGGTCAACGCGCACTGGCTGTCGCTGATCCAGTCCAAGGTCGGGCTGGAGCTGCAAGGCCGGGTGCTGGCCACGAACCAGATGCTGGCGATGGCGATGATGCCGCTGGGCTTCCTCACCGTCGGCCCGGTCACCGCTCGCCTCGGCACGCTGCCGCTGGCGACGCCGTGGTTCGCCGGAGCAAAGGGCGGCGGGTACGGCGGCACGCTGATCGTCGTCGGCGCGATCCTGGTCGTCTGGGGCGTCGTCGGGTTGCTGTGGCGGACGCTGCGCACGATGGACGTCACGCTGCCGGACGCCGTGGCCGCCCCGGTCATCACCGGCGACAAGGACGCGCTGCAGGAGGCCGCGCTGATGCGGTAGACCTTTCCCATGACCGGTCCGAGCCGACAAGTCCAGCCCGGCCGCATGCGCCTGCTCTGGATCGGCAACCTGGTGCTGGCGGTGGTGTTCCTGACGCTGGCCGCGACCGGCGACTCCGCGTTCAGCCGGATCCTCGGGATCGCGCTGGCGGCGGTCACCCTGGCCATGGCCCGGGCCTGGTGGCGCCAGGAACGCATCGCCCGCCGCAGCTGATCTCGACCGTGTCGTCGGGATGACGGCCGGGGCGTACCGGGGTTCAGTGCGAGGATCGGCGCATGACGACGGTCGGCGCGGTCTTCCTGCCCCAGCTTCCCCCCGAGCGGCTGAGGTACGTGGCCCAGGCCGCCGACGCGGCCGGGCTGGACCAGCTGTGGCTCTGGGAGGACTGCTTCCGGGAGTCCGGGATCGCGGCCGCCGCGGCCGCGCTGGCCTGGACCGAGCGGCTCTCGGTCGGGGTCGGCCTGCTGCCGGTGCCGCTGCGCACCGTCGCGCTGACCGCGATGGAGCTGGCCACGCTGCACCGGATGTTCGGCCCGCGGCCGGTGATCGGCGTCGGCCACGGCGTGCAGGACTGGATGGGGCAGGCCGGCGCCCGGGTCGGCTCGCCGCTGACGCTGCTGCGCGAGCAGCTGGACGCGCTGCGGTCGCTGCTGTCCGGCACGACGGTCACCACCGCCGGCCGGTACGTCCAGCTCGACGGGGTCGGGCTGGACTGGCCGCCGCCGTTCGTCCCGCCGCTGTACGCCGGGGGCGAGGGCCCGAAGACGCTGCGGCTGACCGGGGCGCACGCCGACGGCACGATCCTGGTCGGCGGCACCAGCCCGGACGAGCTGCGCGCGGCCCGGGCGCTGGTCGAGGAGGGCCGGGCCGAGGCCGGCCGCGGCGGCCACCACCTGATCACCGTCTACCTCCCGGCCGCCACCGGCACCGGCGCGCAGGACCGGATGGACGCCAACGCGGCGAAGTGGGGCTGGCCGTCGGTCGAGGACCGGACCGCCGTCGGGGACGCCGCCACCGTCGCGGCCGCCGTGGGCCGCTTGGCCGCGGCCGGGGCCGACACCGTCGTGCTGCAGCCGACCGACGACGACCCCGACCCCGAGGGCTTCGTGACTTTTGCCGCTGAAGTGGGGCGCTTGACCAACGCCTGAGGTGGGGTAGGAGCGGGGCATGCCGGTCCTCGGGTTCCACGCCCAGCACGAGCAGGCCCATCCCCGCGATCTGCGCGACTCCGCCGTGCACGCCGAGGAGGCGGGCTTCGACGCGGTCATGTGCTCCGACCACCTCGCGCCGTGGAGCACCAGCCAGGGCCACTCCGGCTTCACCTGGTCCTGGCTCGGCGCCGCCCTGCAGGCGACCCAGCGGGTGCCGATGGGCGCCTTCCACGCGCCCGGCCAGCGCTACCACCCGGTCATCTCCGCGCAGGCGATGGCGACCCTGGGTGCGATGTTCCCGGGCCGCTTCCCCTGGGTCGCGCTGGGCAGCGGCGAGGCGCTCAACGAGCACGTCACCGGCGACCCCTGGCCGACCAAGGACGTCCGGATGGCCCGGCTGCGCGAGTGCGTGGACGTGATGCGGGCGCTGTGGCGGGGAGAGGAGGTCAGCCACCGCGGGCTGGTCACGGTCGACCGGGCCCGGATCTGGTCGCTGCCGGACGAGCCGCCGCGGCTGGTCGCGGGTGCGATCAGCCCGGAGACCGCGGCCTGGGCGGCGTCGTGGGCCGACGGGCTGATCACCGTCAACCAGTCGCCGGAGCTGCTGCGCGGGATGGTCGAGGCCTACCGCGGCGCCGGCGGCCGGGGCGACCTGCACCTGCAGGTGCACCTGTCCTGGGCCCGCGACGACGACACCGCGCTCGCGGTGGCCTGCGAGAAGTGGCGCAGCAACTGCCTGCCGACCAGCCTGTCCTGGGAGCTGGAGACGCCGGAGCAGTTCGAGGCGGCCACGAAGCACGTGCCGCCGGAGGAGGTGGCCCGCAACGTGCTGGTGTCCTCCGACCCGGGGCTGCTGGCGGCGCGGCTGCGCGAATACCAGGAGCTCGGCTTCTCCGAGCTCTACCTGCACCCGGTCGGCGAGGACGACGAGTTCATCGACGTCTTCGGCGCGAAGGTGTTGCCGCAGCTGGGTTCGCCGTAGCCTCCGGCTGTGGCCCTCCTCCATAACGCCCAGGTGACCCCGACCAAGCTCGACGCGCTGACCGCGTGGGTGCCGGGCCGGATCTGGGCCGCCGGCCTCGACGCGTCCGCGCTGAGCTCGGCCGGGGCCTACCGGTTCGACGACCCCGACGGCGAGGTCGGCATCGAGACGCTGCTGGTGCGGACCGCGGACGGCGTGCTGCTGCAGGTGCCGCTGACGTACCGGGGGGCGCCGCTGGACGGGGCCGAGGACGCGCTCGTCTGCACCATGGACCACTCCGTGCTCGGCCCGCGCTGGATCTACGACGGCTGCGCCGACCCGGTCGGCGTCCGGGCGCTGGCCAC
>DATINN010000098.1:0-2441 GCA_035474175.1 Mycobacteriales bacterium
TCAGGTAGAACGACGCCAGGACGGCCAGGATCGGAACCACCGGCACGCCCGGGCAGCGGAACCCCCGGCGCAGGTCGGGGCGCTTGCGCCGGAGCACCAGGACGCCCACGGCGACCAGGATGAACGCGAACAGCGTGCCGATGTTCACCAGCTCGGCCAGCTCGGTCAGCGGCACGAACGGCGAGTAGTTCGCGGCCTTGATGTAGAACAGCCCGGCGACGATGACGAAGAGCACGACCGCCAGCTTCACCGCGACCATCACCATGTTGACCTGCGAGGAGATCTTGATCCCGGTGCAGATGACGGCGGTGAGGATCAGCACGATGAGGGCCGCGACGAGGTTGTGGCCCTCGCCATAGGCCCAGCCCGGGATTGTGATCCCGGCCGACTTCATGACGTCGGCGAAGTACGTCGACCAGCCCACGGCCACCGTGCTGGCGCCCAGGGCCAGCTCGAGGATGAGGTCCCAGCCGATGATCCAGGCGACCAGCTCGCCCAGGCTGGCGTAGGAGAACGTGTACGCCGAGCCGGCCACCGGGACGGTGCTGGCGAACTCGGCGTAGCAGAGGGCGGCGAGCGCGCAGGCGATGCCGGCGAAGACGAAGGACAGCGCCACGGCCGGGCCCGCCTGCACCCCCGCCGCCTTGCCGGTGAGGACGAAGATGCCGGTCCCGATCACCACGCCGACACCGAACACGGTCAGGTCCAGCGCGCTGAGGCGCTTGCGCAGCTGGTGCTCCGGTTCCTCGGTGTCGGCGATGGACTGCTCGATCGTCTTGGTGCGCCAGAGGTTCACTGCGTTACCTCCCTGCCGGGGCCGGACTGCTCGCCCCCTCCGTTCGTCGCTCTCTGGACCGATCCGTACCCGGGTGAACCGGATCACACTCATCGGCTGCGCGGTTCGGGCGTCCCGGCGCCGGGCGGTGGGATCATCTCCGGCATGGCGTTGACACAGGCCCGGATCGCGACCCGCCTCCCGGCCGGGGACCTGGACCGGGCCCGGCGGTGGTATGCGGACAAGCTCGGGCTGGAGCCGGTGGAGGAGCGCCCCGGCGGCCTGCTCTACGTGGTCGGCGGGGCCGAGTTCGCGCTCTACCACTCGGCCGGGCGGGCCGACGGGTCGTTCACCCAGTTCGCCTTCACCGTCGAGGACCTCGAGGCCGAGGTGGCCGCGCTGCGGGCCCGGGGCGTCGTCTTCGAGGACTACGACCTCCCCGGACAGGATCCGGACACGGGCATCGTGGCGATCGAGGGCAACTACCCCAGCAAGGGCACCGGCGAGCGCGCCGTCTGGTTCCGCGACAGCGAGGGCAACATGATCGGCCTCGGCCAGCCGACCCGCTGAGCCGGCCTGTTGCCGGACCCGCCTGTTGCCGGACCCGCCTGTTGCCGGACCGGCAACGGGAGTGGCGCCGGTGCGGCGGGCGGAGCAGGGTTGGGCCCGTGACCGAGCTGACGGACGAGTACGCCGGGGACCCGGCGGTGCGGGCGGAGTGGGACCAGCGCTACACCGAGCGGGAGCGGCTGTGGAGCGGGGCGCCGAACGGCGCGCTCGTGGCCGAGGTCGAGGGCATGACGCCGGGCCGGGTGCTCGACGTCGGCTCCGGCGAGGGCGCGGACGCCGTGTGGCTGGCCCGCCGGGGCTGGGACGTGACGGCGGTGGAGCCGTCCGGGGTGGCGCTGGCGCGGGCCGCCGGGCACGCCCGGGACGCGGGCGTGACGATCCGCTGGATCCACGCCGAGCTGGCCCGGGCCGACCTCGGGACGTACGACCTGGTCTCCGCGCAGTACCCGGCGCTACGGCGGACCCCGGACGCCGCGGCCGAGCGGGCCCTGCTCGCGGCCGTGGCCCCGGGCGGCGTGCTGCTGCTCGTGCACCACGCCGGCATGGAGGACCGGCCGCCGGACGACGCCGGCTTCGACCCGGCCGACTACGTCTGGCCCGCGATGGTCGCCGCCCGCATCGACGACGACTGGACGGTCGAGCTCGACGTGGTGCGGCCCCGCGTCGCCCCGGACGGCGGCGCGGGCGCGCACCACGCCGACGACCTCGTCTTCCGCGCCCGCCGCCGACGCTGACCCGACCGGCCGTGCCGCCCTGCCCGGACGCGGACCCGGCGAACCCGGCGAACCCGGCGCGGGCGGCAGCCGGCCGATTGCCGCGGGCGCCCGGGGTCTACCGGTTCCGGGACGCCCGCGGCGCGGTCCTCTACGCCGGCCGGGCCGTGGACCTGCGCCGCCGCGTCGTCTCGTACTGGTCGGACCTCGGCGACCGACCCCACCTGGCGCCGATGGTGGACCGCATCGCCCGGGTCGAGGCGCTGGTCTGCGACTCGGCCCACGAGGCGGCGTGGCTGGAGCGCAACCTGCTGGAGCGCCGGCTGCCGCCCTGGAACCGCACCGCGGGCGGCCAGGAGGTGCCGGTGTGGGTCCGCCTCGAC
>DATINN010000099.1:0-2061 GCA_035474175.1 Mycobacteriales bacterium
GCGACGGGCCCGTGCGCGTGGCCCGACCCGGATGCCCCGAGCCGCACCGACCCGGCCGGCGGCGCGGCCGGGACCGGGCTCGGGACGCTGCGGGACATCGCCACCCCCTCCGGATTCACCCGCGCAGCAGCCGGTCGAGCAGCCGCGGCCGGCCCAGGAACGCCTCCGCCTCGAGCGCGGCCACCGCGATCCGGGGGAGGTCGCGGGCGGCCGGGAAGGCCAGGTAGCGCGGCTCCCAGTCCGGTCGGAACTTCGCGTTGAACCGGTAGAGGCTCTCGATCTGGACCCAGCGGGAGGCCAGGACGAGCACCGAGCGCCACAGCCGGGACACCGGCCCCGCCCCGATCCGGCCGCCGCGTTCCAGGGCCGAGCGGAAGACGGCGAAGTTGAGCGACAGCCGCCGGACCCCGAGGGCCGGTGACGCGGCGAGCAGCTCGGCGATGAGGAACTCGTTGAGCCCGTTGTCCGCGGTCCGGTCCCGGCGCATCAGGTCCAGCGACAGCCCGTCGGACCCCCACGGTACGAAGTGCAGCAGCCCGCGCAGCACGCCGTCCTGGTGGGCCGAGACGACCACGCAGTCGCCGTCGCCGGGCGCCCCCAGCCGGGACAGGGCCATGGAGAAGCCGCGCTCGACCTCGGCCCCGCGCCAGGCGTCGGCCACCGCGACCAGCTCCGCCAGCTCCGCCGGCGGCACGTCCGCGACCCGGCGTACGCGGGCCTCGTAGCCGTCCCGGGCCACCCGGTTGACCGCCTGGCGCACCCCGCGCATCGACCGCCCCTCCAGCGTGAAGGACGGCACGTCCAGCACGGCCTCGTCACCGAGCTCGTACGCGTCCAGGCCGTACCGGGCCCATGCGGTCGCGCCGCGCTCGCCGCAGCCGATCACGGCCGGCACCCAGGCGTGCCGGCGGGCCAGCTCCAGAGCCGCCGCGATCGCCCCCGGCCAGGCCTCCGGGTCGCCGAGCGGGTCGCCGCTGGCCAGCAGCACCCCGCGCACCACCCGGTAGGTCACCGCGGACTTGCCGGACGGCGACCAGACCACGCTCTTGTCGTGCCGGAGGGCGAAGTAGCCGAGCGAGTCGCGGGCGCCGTGCGCGGCCAGCAGCGCCCGCAGCCGGCGCTCGTCGTCCGGGTCGGACCCGGGCCGCGGCTCCGCCGACCGCAGCACGAAGTACGCGGCCACGAAGGCGGTCAGGACGCCCAGGGAGAGCAGGATCGCCCCGATCAGGTCGGCCGTGCGGTCACCGCGCACCGGCACCGGGCCGGTGACGCCGACCAGTCCGAGCAGGACGTACCGGAGCCGGTCGAGGACGGACGGGTGGCCGACGAGGCGTCGGTCGTAGACCTGCAGCAGCACCAGCCCGAGGCCAACGTCCAGCACCAGCAGGCCGCCGACCCGGCGCAGGCCCAGGCCGAGACCGGCCGGGTCGCCCGCGGCGAAGAACTCCCGCCGGGTCCACAGCAGCAGCGCCAGCACCGCGACGGATGCGGTCGCCTCCTCGACGTCGAGGCCCTTGAGCAGGTGCGCGACCGCGACGACCACGGTGGTGGCGACCGCGAGCTGCCAGGCCCGGCGCTTGCGCCGGCGCAGCCCGCCGGCCAGGGAGAGCAGCAGCACGCCCAGCGCCGCGGCCACGCCGCCGGCCGCGGTCGAGGCCTGCATCGGGACCAGCGGGGCCAGCGCCCGGAGCCGGCCCCGGTCGGCCGGCAGCAGCGCGCTGACCACCGTCGCGAGGCCGAGCAGCCAGGTCAGCGTGGCGACGACGGAGGCGGTCCGGCCGGTGGAGGGCAGCACGGTGGTGCCGAGGCGGCGGCCGGACCGCGACCCGGACGGCGCGGTCACCCCGTCCGCGCGGCGGCGGTCCGGCGCGGTCCGCACGGCCGTACGCGGGGCGGTCATGCCGATCGCCCGTCCCGCGAGCAGCCACTCCCGGCCGCCGCACGCACCCCGGCCCCGGTCCCGCCGCCCGGCCCGGACCCCGCACCCGGCCGCAAGCCGGCGCCGTCGCCCGGCGCAGGCCCGGCGCCGCCGCCCGGTCCCGGCCGGAGGACGGCGTCGCC
>DATINN010000100.1:0-7120 GCA_035474175.1 Mycobacteriales bacterium
CCCGCCGTGGCGCGACGGCTGGGCCGACCGGGTCCTGGTCGACGCCCCCTGCACCGGCCTGGGGGCGCTGCGCCGCCGGCCGGAGGCGCGCTGGCGGCGTACCGAGGCCGACCTGGCCGAGCTGACCGTCCTGCAGCGGGCCCTGCTGCGGCAGGGGATCGCGGCGACCCGGCCCGGCGGCGTCACCGCGTACGTGGTGTGCTCGCCGCACCTGGCCGAGACCCGCGACGCCGTGACCGAGGTGCTCACCGACGGCACCGCCGAGCTGCTCGACGCCGGGCCCTACTTCCCGGCCGCCGGGCCGATGGTCCAGCTCTGGCCGCACCGGCACGGCACGGACGCGATGTTCTGCGCGCTGCTGCGCCGTCGCTAGGCTTGCCCCGTGTCGCCTGACCCCCGGATCGCGCCGAGCCTCCTGTCCGCGGACTTCGCCCGGCTGGCGGAGGCCGCGGCCGCGGTCCCGGGCGCGGACTGGCTGCACGTCGACGTGATGGACAACCACTTCGTGCCCAACCTGACCATCGGCCTGCCCGTGGTCGAGGCGCTGCTCAGGGCGACCCCGCTGCCGCTGGACTGCCACCTGATGATCGAGGACCCCGACCGCTGGGCCCCGGCGTACGCGGAGGCCGGCGCGCGCAACGTCACCGTGCACGCCGAGGCCGCGGAGGATCCGGCCCGGCTCGCTCGCGACCTGCGCAAGGCCGGCGCGCTGGCCGGGCTGGCGATCAAGCCCGGCACCCCGCTGGAGCCGTACCTGGAGCTCCTCACCGGCTACGACACCCTGCTGGTGATGACCGTCGAGCCCGGGTTCGGCGGGCAGGAGTTCAGGGCCGAGGTGCTGCCGAAGGTGCGGGAGGCCCGGCGCCGGGTCGAGTCCGGGCACCTCACGCTGGCGATCGAGGTCGACGGCGGGATCAACGCCGACACGATCGCGGCCGCGGCCGAGGCCGGCGCGGACGTGTTCGTCGCCGGCTCCGCCGTGTACGCCGCGGACGAGCCGGACAGGGCTGTTCAGAAGCTGCGCGAGCTGGCCCGCGCGGCGCAGGGTTAGCCCATGTTCACCGGCATCGTGGAGGAGCTGGGCGAGGTCGTCGCGACCGAGCCCGCGCCCGGCGGCATCACCCGGCTCACCGTGCGCGGGCCGCTGGTCAGCAGCGACGCCGCCGACGGCGACTCGATCGCGGTCAACGGCGTCTGCCTGACCGTCACCGGCACGGCCGGGGACACGTTCACCGTCGACGTGGTGGCCGAGACGCTGGGCCGCACCTCGATCGGCGGCGCGACCCGGGTCAACCTGGAGCGGGCCGTCACCCCGGCCACCCGGCTCGGCGGCCACCTCGTGCAGGGCCACGTCGACGGGGTCGGCACCCTGCTGGAGCGGGGCGCGGACAACGTGCTGCGGATCGGGCTGCCGCCGGAGCTGACCCGCTACCTGGTGGCGAAGGGCTCGATCACCGTCGACGGGATCAGCCTGACCGTGGTCGAGGCGGCGGCCGACTCGTTCACCGTGGCCCTCATCCCGACGACGCTGGCACGGACCACGCTGGGCCACACGCCGGTCGGCGGGCCGGTCAACCTGGAGGTCGACGTGGTCGCCAAGTATGTGGAGCGCCTGCTGAGCGCGGGCGACCTGCGGTCGTGACGCGGTCGGCCGGGCCGGGCGGGCCGACCTCGTGAGCGGCGAGGGACGGCCGGACGGGGCCGTCGTCGACGCGTCCGGGCTGCGGCTCGGGGTCGCGCTGACGAAGTGGAACGCGGAGATCGTCGGCGTCATGCTCGACCGGGCCCTGCTGGCGGCCGAGCGGTGCGGCGTGACCGACCCGCTGGTCGTGCAGGTCGCCGGGGCGGTCGAGCTGCCGGTGGTGGTGCAGGAGCTGGCCCGGCAGTGCGACGCGGTCGTCGCCCTGGGCGCGGTGATCCGCGGCGGCACCCCGCACTTCGACTACGTCTGCCGCTCGGTCACCGACGGGCTGACCCGGGTCGCGCTGGACGAGCGCGTCCCCGTTGGCAACGGCGTGCTGACCTGTGACACGGTGGAGCAGGCCCGGGCCCGCAACGGTGGTCCCGGCAGCACCGAGGACAAGGGTTGGGAGGCGACCGTGGCGGCGTTGGACACGGCGCTGGTGATCAACGGGCTGCGACATCGGCCCGGCCGCCGCCCGCTGTAGCCCCTGCCATCCTGGAGAAACCGTGCTCTCGCTCGTGCTGCCCAAGGGTTCGCTGGAACGCGCCACCCTCGACCTCTTCGACGCCGCCGACCTGACCGTCCGGCGCGGCTCCGACCGCGACTACCACGCCTCCGTCGACCACCCCGGCATCGAGCGGGTCCGGTTCCTGCGCCCGCAGGAGATCCCGCAGTACGTCGAGGAGGGCCTGTTCGACCTCGGCATCACCGGCCGGGACTGGATCACCGAGACCGACGCCGACGTGGCCTCGCTGGGCGAGCTGCAATACAGCAAGGCCACCTCCAACCCGGTCCGGGTCGTGCTGGCGGTGCCGAAGGAGGCGCCCTGGCAGACCGCGGCCGACCTGCCCGAGGGCATCCGGATCTCCACCGAGTTCCCGATGCTGACCCGGCGCTACCTGGAGCGGCACGGGGTCAAGGCCGTCGTCGTCCCCTCGTACGGGGCGACCGAGGCCAAGGTGCCCGACATCGTGGACGCGATCGTCGACCTGACCGAGACCGGCTCCTCGCTGCGCAAGAACGGGCTGCGCATCCTGGACACGCTGCTCAGCTCGTACACGGAGCTGGTGGCCAACCGGGCCGCGTACGAGGACCCGGCCAAGCGGGCGGCGATGGAGGACGTGGCGCTGCTGCTGTCCGGGGCGATCCGGGCCCGCGGGCACGTGCTGGTCAAGCTCAACGTGGCCGCCGAGCGGCTGGCCGACGTGCTGGCCGTGCTGCCGGCGATGGCGTCGCCGACGGTGACCGCGCTGGCCTCCGGGGACATGCGCGCGGTCGAGTCGGTGGTGCCGAAGAAGGCCGTGAACACGGTCATCCCGGCGCTGCGCGCGGCCGGCGCCCGCGACATCCTGGAGCTGCCCATCTCCAAGATCGTTGACTAGGGGCGCGGTCGGGGTCGCCTTCGCCGGCGGCGGGCTGTTCGCGCTGCAGACCCGGGTCAACGGCGAGCTCGGCGCCCGCTCGGGCTCGGCGTTCTGGGCCGCGCTGGTCTCGTTCGGCTCCGGGCTGGCCGCGCTGGCCGTGGTGCTGGCCGTGGTGCCGCGGCTGCGGGCGGCGGTGGCCCGGGCGGCCCGCCACCGGCTGCCGTGGTGGACCTACCTGGGCGGGCTCGGCGGGGCGACGCTGGTCGCGCTGTCCGCGGTGGCCGTGCCCAAGGTCGGGGTGGCCACGTTCACCGTCGGCGTGGTGGCCGGCCAGGCCGTCGGCGGCCTGCTGGTCGACCGGGCCGGGCTCGGACCGGGCGGCCCGCAGGCGCCGACCGCGAGCCGGGTCGCCGGGGCCGCGCTGGCCGTGCTCGCCGTCGCGATCATCCGCTTCGGGCACGGCGGCGGCGCGGTGAGCGGCGCCACGGTGCTGGCGATCCTGGTCGCGTCGACCGTGGCCGGCGCGATGGGGTCGGTCCAGCAGGCCCTCAACGGCCGGGTGCAGGGCGCGACCGGGGAGCCGCTGGTCGCGGCCACCGTCAACTTCGCCGCCGGGCTGGTGCCGCTGGCGGTCATCTTCGCCGTGGTCGCGGCCACCGGCTCCGGGCCGGCCCTGCCGTGGCCGCCGGCCTGGTGGGTCTACGCCGGCGGCCTGCTCGGTATCGGCTACATCCTGGCCGCGATCTGGGCCGTGCGTGCGCTGGGCGTGCTGCGGCTCGGCCTGCTGCTGGTCGCCGGCCAGCTGGCCGGGGGTGTCGGGAGCGACCTGGTCAGCCCCGGCCGGACGGGCCGGCCGGGGCTGCTGACGTACGTGGCGGTGGTGCTGACGATCGTCGCGGTCGGGATCGCCGGCCTTCAGAGCAGGTCGCGGCGGGCGACCACGGCCAGCGCGACCACGACCCCGACCACCAGGTAGCCGGCGGTCAGGCCGGTCGCCGCCAGCCCGGACAGCTCGGTGAGCACGCCGGGGGAGCCGCCGTCGGTGACCGGCGTGGCCCCGAGTGCCCCGGCCACCGAACCCGCCGACGAGCCCGGCAGCCGGTAGGTCACGCCCTCGATCGCCGGCAGCGCGTTGGCGACGCCGCGGAGCAGGTTCTCCACCACCAGCGACCAGACCAGGCCGAGCCCGGCCGACAGGGCGGGGCTGCGGGACAGCACCCCGACCGCCGTCCCGAGCGAGGCCCACATGCCCAGGATGAGCATCGCCCCGGCCGCGGAGACGGCCAGCGGGCCGGCCGCCGGCAGCCCGGCGCTGTGCCCCTCCACCACCGCGATGACCGCGGACAGGGCCAGGTCCACCCCGATGGTGACCAGCACCAGGCCGGCCACCAGCGCGGCCAGCGCGACCAGGGTGCCGCCGAAGGCCGCCACCCGGGACGGGCCCTGGGTGTAGACGGTCTTCCAGGTGCCCCAGCCGTACCCGCTGCCGACGGCCAGCGCGGCCATGATCATCACCAGCGCGCCGCCGAACAGCGGCATGCCCTGGGTCAGCACGTCCGGGATCGCGGCCGGCAGCAGCCCGTCGACCGTGGTGGTCGCCTCGGCCGGCCCGGTGGCCGTCCCGGTCCGGTAGCTGATCCAGTCGAAGACGTACGTGAACAGGACGTTGAGCAGCAGCCACACGCCCAGCAGGACCCAGGTCACGGGCCAGCGCAGCACCCGGCGCAGCTCGGCCCGGACGCTGCGGGCCAGCGGGACGGCGGGGTTCGCCGGGGTCAGGATCGCGGTCATGCCGGCACCTCCTCGGAGGCGGTCGTGAGGTGGTGGGTGGTCGTGCCGGTCAGGTCGAAGAACACTTCCTCCAGCGAGCGCTCCACGCTGTGCAGCCCGGTGATGTCGACGTCCGCGGCGACCAGGGCCCGGGCCAGCTCCGGCACCCGGTCGGCCGGCGCCGCGATCCGCAGCTCCCCGTCGGCCACCTCGACCGCGTCGTCGCCGATCACCCGCATGGCCACGGCCAGGGCCCGGTCCAGCGGCCGGGCGGCCAGCCGGATCTCGGTGCCGCCGCGCAGCTCGGCCACGGTCGACTGCACCAGCAGCTTCCCGCCGGCGATGATGCCGACCCGGTCGCAGATCTCCTGCACCTCGGCCAGCAGGTGGCTGGACAGCAGCACCGTCTGCCCGCCGGCGGCGACGTCCACGACCAGCGCCCGCATGTCGGCCATCCCGGCCGGGTCGAGCCCGTTGGTCGGCTCGTCCAGCACCAGCAGGTCGGGCTGGCCGAGCAGGGCCGCGGCCACGCCGAGGCGCTGCTTCATGCCCAGCGAGTACGCCTTGAACCGGTCGCCGCCGCGGTCGGTGAGGTCCACCCGCTCCAGCACCCGGTCGACCGCGCGGTCGTCCAGCCCCTGGTAGCGGGCCAGCACCCGCAGGTTCTCCCGCCCGGACAGGTACGGGTAGAAGCCCGGGCCCTCGACCAGCGAGCCGGTCCGGCCCACCGCGGCCGGGTCGCCCGGGGCCAGGCCGTGCACGGTCGCCGTCCCCGAGGTCGGCCGGATCAGGCCCAGCAGCATCCGCAGCGTGGTCGTCTTCCCGGCGCCGTTGGGGCCGAGGAAGCCGTACACCTCGCCGCGGCGGACGCTGAGGTCCACCGCGTCGACCGCGGTGCGCGGGCCGAAGGTCTTGGTGAGCCGCTCGGTGCTCACGATCGTCGCATCCATGTCCGGCATGGAACCGGGGCGGCGGCGCCGGGTCGTCCGCCGCGGACCGGCTCGTCCGTACGCAGATCCGCGTATCCGCCGTACGCGCGGCGCCGCCCGCCGCGGTCGCGGCCTTATCGTCGGCGCGTGGACGCCGGCCGCTCCGACCGGCACCGCTGGTCGATCCTGGCGCCGGCGGTGCCGCTGCTCGTCGTGTGCGTCGGCGGCACCCACGCGGCCGGCGCCAACCAGGGCACCCACCCGGCCGCCTACGCGTACGTGCTGGCCGGGCTGGCCGCGCTGACCCTGCTGCTGCGCCGCCGGGCCCCGCTGGCCGGGCTGGCCCTGGCCGCGCTGCTGACCGGCGCGTACCTGCTGCTGGACCAGCCGTACGGGCCGATCCTGTTCGCCGGGCCGATCTGGGCCTGGTGCCTGGCCGCGGTGCTGCCGCTGCGCCGGGCGCTGCCCTGGGTCGTCGGCTACGGGCTGGTGCTGGTGGGGACGGCCGCGCCCGGCCACATCCACGAGGACGGCTGGGGCGGCCTGCTCATCTGGAGCGCCGGGCTGACCGTCGTGCTGGCGGCCGGGACCGCGACCGGGTCCGCGCTGGCGGCCCGGCGCGCGTCGGAGCAGGCGGCCCGGCAGGAGGTCGCCCGGCGGGCGGTCAGCGAGGAGCGGCTGGCGATGGCGCAGGACGTGCACGACGGGGTCGGGCACTCGCTGGCCGTGATCGCGATGCAGGCCGGGGTGGCCGCGCACGCGCTCGACCGGGACCCGGAGCGGGCCCGGGAGCTGCTGGCCACGGTGGTGGCGACCAGCCGGGAGGCGCTGGACGGGCTGCGGGCCGACCTGGAGCGGCTGCGGGCGCCGTCCTCGGCGGCGGCCCGGCAGCCCGGGCCGGGGCTGGACGACCTGCCGGTGCTGCTGGACCGGATGCGGGACGGGGGGCTCGACCTCGAGGTGAGCCTTCCGCCGGCGGCGCCGGTGCCGCCCGAGGTGGGCGCGGCCGCGTACCGGATCGTGCAGGAGTCGCTGACCAACGTGCTGCGGCACGCCGGGACCGGGTCGGCGTCGGTGCGGGTCTCGCTCGACGGCGCCCTGCACGTCGAGGTGGCCGACCGGGGCCGGTCCGTCGCCGCCGGTGCGGGCGGGACCGGGATCGCCGGCATGCGGCGGCGGGCCGAGTCGGTCGGCGGCAGCCTCACCGCGGGACCCCGCGACGGCGGCGGCTTCCTCGTCCGGGCGGAGCTCCCCGCATGAGCCGGCACTGGTCTGACCCCGGCCCGGCCAGGATGCCGCACCGGTCGGGCACCGGTCCGGACGGGGTCCCGCGCCGACCGGTCCCCGGCCTGGACGGGGACCGGAGCGTGATC
>DATINN010000101.1:0-1578 GCA_035474175.1 Mycobacteriales bacterium
TGGCGGCGCTCGCCGGCACGCCGCCGACGGTCAGCTCGACCGGGCCGGCTCACCGCCGACGGTCAGCTCGACCGGGCCGGCACGCCGCAGGTGGTCAGCTCGACCGGGCCGAGGACGGCGAGCCGGACCGGGGCCGGGCCCACCGGCTCAGTCCAGGTCGTCGTCGGAGTCGTCGCGGGCCAGCCAGGTCGCCAACCGCTCGACCGGCACCTCGAACTCCGGGTTGAGGTCGACGAACGCCTGCAGCTTGTCCGCCAGCCAGGCCAGCGTCACGTCCTCCGAGCCCCGCCGCTCGGCCAGCTCCTCGATACCGCGATCGGTCGCGTACACCCCTGCCGCTCCTCAGTCCGCGAAGGCCGACTCGACGACCCGGTGCTGCTGCTCCTCGTGGCCCTTGCTCGACCCGACGGCCGGCGAGGCCGACGGCGGCCGGGACCGCAGGGTCAGCGGCGGCCGGCCGCCGAGCAGGGCCGGCAGCCGGAAGGCCACGTAGGTCCAGCCGCCCATGTTCTCCGGCTCCTCCTGCACCCAGCGGACCTCCGCCGACGGGTACGCCCCGAGCGCCTCGCGCAGCGAGTCGGCCGGGAACGGGTGCAGCTGCTCCAGCCGCAGGATCGCGGTGTCGGTGATCTTGTTCTTGTCCCGGTGCGCGGCCAGGTCGTAGTAGACCTTGCCCGAGCAGACCAGCACCTTGGTCACCTCGGACGCGGCCGGCGCGGCCGGGTCGGCCAGCACCGGCCGGAAGCCGCCGGTGGTGAAGTCCTCCACCGCCGAGGTCGCCCCGCGCAGCCGCAGCAGCGACTTCGGGGTGAAGACGACCAGCGGGCGGACCGCGGCCAGCGCCTGCCGGCGCAGCAGGTGGAAGTAGTTGGCCGGGGTCGTGCAGTTGGCCACCGTGATGTTGTCCTCGGCGCACAGCTGCAGGAAGCGCTCGATGCGGGCGGAGGAGTGGTCCGGGCCCTGGCCCTCGAAGCCGTGCGGCAGCAGCAGGGCGACCCGGGACCGCTGGCCCCACTTGGCCTCGCCGGAGGAGATGAACTCGTCGATGATCGTCTGGGCCCCGTCGACGAAGTCGCCGAACTGGGCCTCCCAGCAGACCAGCGCCTGCGGGTTGGCGACGGAGTAGCCGTACTCGAAGCCGACCGCGGCGAACTCCGACAGCAGCGAGTCGTACACCCAGAACTGGGCCTGGTGCTCGTCCAGGTATTTCAGCGGGGTGTGCTCGTCGCCGGTGTTGCGGTCGATGAGCACCGAGTGCCGCTGCGAGAACGTGCCGCGCCGGCTGTCCTGGCCGGCCAGCCGCACCGGCACCCCGTCCAGCACCGTCGCGCCGAACGCGAGCAGCTCGCCGAAGGCCCAGTCGATGTTGCCCTCGATGGCCATCGCGCCGCGGCGGTCCAGCTGCGGCTTGAGCCGCGGGTGCACCTCGAAGCCGGGCGGCAGCGACACGAACGCGTCGCCGATCCGCTTCATCGTCTCCGGCGTGATCGACGTGTCGACCTGCTTCGGCGGCGGCGGGGTCATGTCCGGGGCCGGCTTGGCGTTGCCGGAGGCGTCCCGGGTCTCCACGAACACGCG
>DATINN010000102.1:0-5574 GCA_035474175.1 Mycobacteriales bacterium
CGACGCGCCCGCACGCTCGGCCTACCGGCCCGGTGAGGCCGTCTGGGTGTTCATCCTCGGGACGTGGCAGCCGGCGGTGGTCGTCGGCACGATCGAGGCCGGCCTCGTCCTGGCCCGCTACCGCCGCTTCGACGGCGAGCTGACCGAGCGCGCCTTCCCCCAGTCCGCCGTCGTCGAGGGCAGCGCCATCTAGGGCGCGTCCCCCGCTCGTGGCGCCGCGCCCGCGGCCCCGGGCTCGGCCAGCGCCTCGAACAGGGACCGTGCCAGCCAGTCCTGGTACGCGTCGAGCGACCACCCGCGCCGGCGGACCAGCAGGTCGTACAGCTCGGGTGAGAGGAGGGACCAGACGACGTCGCGGGCCTGCTCCGGGTCGAGGCGCACCGCCGTCCGCGACGCCAGCAGGCCGGCGAAGCCGGCGGCGCCGACGAGCCGCTCGGCGTCGATCGTGGCCATGAAGCGGGCCAGCTCCGGGTCGGCGTCGCGCACCCCGAGCAGCACGCTGACCAGCGGGCCGGCCCGCTCGACGAACTCCCGGGCCAGGGCCGCGTAGCGCTCGGCGATCCGGCGCGGGTCCGGCTCCGCGATCATGGCCCGGACGGCCGGCCGCTCGGCGATCGGGACCGGCTCGTCGTCGCCGGCCAGCCGGACGTCGTAGACGGCCTTGAGCACGCCGGCCTTCCCGCCGAACCGCTTGTAGACGGTCTCGGGCGAGACGCCGGCGCCGGCGGCGATCCGGGCGATCGTCGTGCCGGACCAGCCGTGCTCCAGCAGCGCCTCGTGCGCGGAGTCGATCACCTTCCGGCGGAGCAGGCGCGCCTGCTCGGCCCGGCCGCTGTTGTCGTACCGGCGGGCCTTGACGCTGCGTTCAGCCATTCCGTACCGTCTCCTGTATCGAATACATGGGACTGTACCGAACGGGAGCCGTCATGACCGCACTCACCGATGCCCGGACCTTCGCCGTCGCCTCCATGCAGGCGATGGCGTCCGGCACCCACGCCGACCTGGTCCGCGTCATCCACCCCGAGGCGGTCAACCGGGAGGCCGGGGACGAGCCGCCGGCCGCGTCCACGCCCGGTCCGGACGGCTTCTGGGCCACCGCGCTGTGGCTGCGGTCGGCGTTCTCGGAGCTCGCCTTCGAGGTGCACGAGGTCGTCGCGTCCGGGGACCTGGTCGCCATCCACAACACGATGTCAGGACGGCAGACCGGCGACATGGTGACGTACGCCGACGGGACGGTCCGGTCGGTCATGCCGGCCACCGGCCGCCGCTTCGCCACCACCCAGACCCACTGGTTCCGCATGCGCGACGGGCAGGTCGTCGAGCACTGGGCCAACCGCGACGACTTCGGCACGGCCCAGCAGCTGGGCTGGGTCCCGCCGACGCCGCGGTTCCTCCTCCGGGCCTGGCGGGCCAAGCGCCGCCTCCGCGGTTAGTTCCGGACGCGGATCGTCCGGATGGGGTCCTAGGCTGCCGCCCATGCCTGACGACATCGTGCTCGACACGAGCATCACAGAGCCGTCCGCCACGGCGGACGAGCAGGAAATGCTGCTGTTCTCCCTGGAGCGGTCCCGGGCCCAGTTCGCCTGGAAGGTCGGCGGCCTCGACACCGAGGCGCTGCACCGGACGTTCCCGCCGTCGCGGATGACGCTGGGCGGGCTGCTCAAGCACCTCGCCGCGGTCGAGGACGTGAAGGTGTGGCAGTTCGTCTCCGGGGAGATGGACGGGCCCTGGCGGCTGCAGGACTTCCAGTCCGCCCCGGACTGGGACTTCGCCTCGGCGGCCGACAACACGGCCGAGGAGCTCTACACGCTGTGGCAGGGCGCCGTGCAGCGCTCCCGCGCGGCCTGGACCAAGGCGCTCGCGAACGGCGGCCTCGACCAGCCCTCGATCTTCAAGACCGAGGACGGCTGGTCGCCCAACCTGCGCCGGGTGCTGGTCGACATCACCGACGAGTACGCCCGGCACGTGGGGCACGCGGACCTCTTCCGGGAGGCCATCGACGGCCTCGTCGGCGAGGACCCGCCCCAGTCCGGACACTGAGCGACCGCGGCCCGTCCTGAGCCGCGGACCCGGCTCGGGCCGCGGGCCGGTCGTGGGCCGCGGCCGGTCGTGCTACGGCCCGTCGCGGGCGGGGGCGTGGGCTCGCCGCGGGCTGCGCGGGGTCGGGCTCGCGGCGGGCGCAGGGGTGAGCCCCCGCCCGGGCCGCCCGGGTGGGGCTTGCCGCGGGCCGCACGGTGGAGCCGATCGGCGTCCTCCGGCTTACTGTCGGAGGCGTGGCCGAGGTGCTCAGCGGCGGCAGCGACGGCCCGGCCCGGCCGCGCCGGTGGCTGGTCGTCGCCGCTGTGCTGATCGTGGGCGCCGTGCTCGCGGTGCGGGCGGCCGGCGACGATCCGGCGGGCCCGCCCGCGGTGCGGCCGATCGTCGTGGCGCCGCCCCGGCCGAGCGTGGTGTCCGTCGCCGTCGGCGCCCGCTGGACGTACGCGCTGGTGTCGGTGTGCGACAGCCGGATCGTGCACGAGTGCGACTACCGGGTGTACCGGCGGGACATCACCGAGCCGGGGTGGCGACCGCTGTCCATGCACGTCACCGGGCGTACGACGGTCGGTCTCGCCGTCACCCTGCGGGTCAGCGGGAACGACCGGATCGCGCTGGTGCAGCGGAACGAGAACGTCGTCTCCTCACCGGACGGCGGGACCACGGTCGTCACCCGGCCGCTGCGGCGCGGGCCGCCGATCGCGGCCCTGCCGGCCGGCGGGATCGTCGCCGACGGGCTCTGCGACGGCTGCGACGAGCAGGTCACCGTGCTCGACCCGGCCACCGGGGCGGTCCGGCCGCTGGCGACCCAGCCGGCCTTCCAGGGATTCGGGCTGCGGCTGGCCCGGGCCGACGGCGACGTGGTCTGGGTCGCCCAGGTCGGCCCGGCCGCGGCCAGCACCGCGGTGAGCCGGGATGGCGGCCGGTCGTGGCGAACCCTGCCGCTGGCCGGCGGCCTGCTCCGGACCGGTCCGGTGGTGCTCACCGCGGCCCTCGGCGGCGGCGCCTACCTGGTCGGCCGGCGCAGCGACGCCCTGCTGCCCGACGTCCGGCGGATCGACGGGCCGGGCGGGCGCTGGCGGCGGCTGACCCCGCCGGCCGGGCCGGTCTCGCCGTACTCGGCCGTGGCCGACGAGCGCGGCCTGCTCATCGGTGACGCCGACGGGAGGGCGTGGCGGCTGATGGACAACGGCGAGTTCCTGGTCCTGCCGGGCACGCCGGGCTACCTGGCCGGCGGCCCGGGCCGGGTGCTGGCCGGCCTGCCCTCGACGCCGGGCACGGTGCAGATCTCCTCCGACGGCGGCGTGACCTGGCGGGTCGAGCGGGTCGTGGGCTGACACCGAACCGCGGTGCCCGTGACCTTGGGGGAAGGCCAGGGGCACCGCGGCCGCAGCCCGCCTCGGTCGGAGTGGGTGTGCGGGCCACAAGCCGGCGGGGGGACGCCGACGTGCCCTGGAGTACGTCGAGGGCGTCCGCCCAGTTCAGAGCCCTGAAAAGTCGGCGTCCGGTCGGCGTACCGGGGCGGGCAAGCGGCCTACCATCGGACCCGTGGCGACCGCCGACGTGCTCAGCGGCGGTCCATCCCCCCGCCGTCCCCGGCCCCGCTGGCTCCCGGTCGCCGGCATCGCGCTGGTCGTCCTGCTGGCCGTGGTGCTGGCCGCCCGGGTGACGGCCGGCCGGCCCCAGGCCGCTGCGACCACGCCGCCCGCTCCCACCTCGGCGGTCCGGCCCGGGGCCGCGCCCGGCGTCGTCGCGGTCGCGATCGGCGCCCGCTGGGCGTACGCGCTGGTGGCCGACTGCGACCCCGGCGCGGCCCGGGCCTGCGCGTACCGGCTGCACCGGCGCAGCCTCGGCGGCGGTGCCTGGACCGCGCTGCCGCTGCTCACCGAGACCCGCGCCAGCGTCGGCCCCGGGCCGGTCCTGGCCGTCACCGGCGACGAGGTCGCGACCGTGCTGGAGCCGGCCGGCGGGCAGGTCTACTCGACCGCCGACGGCGCCGCCGCCACCCGGCACCCGCTCGCTCCCGGGCCGCCGATCGACGCGGTGCCGGCCGACGGTCTGGTCGACTCCGCCTACTGCGGCGCGTGCCAGCAGGTCACCGTGCTCGAACCGGTCACGGGACGGCTGCGACCGCTGCGGCAGCAGCCGTTCCGAGACGGCCGGCTGCGGTCGTACACGCTGCGCGGCGACGTGCTCTGGGCCGTCTCGGCCACTGCCGACGGGGTGACCAGCGCCCGGAGCGCGGACCGGGGCCGGACCTGGACGGTCCTGCCGGTGCGCGGCCTGGCGTCCGGGATCGACGCCCTGCAGCTGGTCACCGGCCCGACCGGCCCCGCCTACCTGCTCAGTGCCACCACCGGGACCGACGGCACCAGCCGGCTGGTCGGCGTCTGGTCGACCCAGGCCGCGGCCGGTGCCTGGGAGCGGCTGCCCGGGCCGATCCCGCGCAGCGCCCGGTCCGCGCTGGCCGCTGACCGCGGGCTGCTCGTCACCGACGCCGGCGGCACGGTGTGGCGGCTGCAGCCGACCGGCGGCTTCGCCGCGCTGCCGGACCCGGGGCCGGCGCGACCCGAGCTGGTCGCGACCGGACCGGGCCGGATGCTGGCCGCCACCCTGCGCGGGCGGGTCCCGGACCGCCTCGTGCTCACCTCGTACGACGAGGGCGAGAGCTGGCGGGTCGAGAAGGTCAACTAGACGTCGAGCAGGCGGCGGCCCGAGAACGCCCGGCCGAGCGTCACCTCGTCGGCGTATTCCAGGTCGCCGCCGACGGGCAGGCCGCTGGCCAGCCGGGTCACCCTCAGGCCCATCGGCTTGATCAGCCGGGCCAGGTAGGTCGCGGTCGCCTCGCCCTCCAGGTTGGGGTCGGTGGCCAGGATCAGCTCGGTCACCACTCCGTCCTGGAGGCGCAGCAGCAGCTCCCGGACCTTCAGGTCGTCGGGCCCGATGCCCTCGATCGGGCTGATCGCCCCGCCGAGCACGTGGTAGCGGCCGCGGAACTCGCGGGTCCGCTCGATCGCGACGACGTCCTTCGGCTCCTCGACCACGCAGATCACGGCCAGGTCCCGGCGCGGGTCCCGGCAGATGCGGCACTCCTCGGCCTCGGCCACGTTGCCGCAGACCTTGCAGAACTTGACCTCGTCCTTCACCCGTTGCAGCACCGCGGCCAGCCGGGTGACGTCGGCGGGCTCGGCCGCGAGCAGGTGGAAGGCGATCCGCTGCGCGCTCTTCGGACCGATGCCCGGCAGCCGGCCGAGCTCGTCGATCAGGTCCTGGACCGCGCCCTCGTACATGCCGGCCTACATCCCCGGGCCGAGGCCGCCCATGCCCTGGGTGAGCGGACCCATCCGCTGGCCGGCCAGCTCCTGCGCGGCCCGGTTGGCGTCGCGGACGGCCGCGACGACCAGGTCCTGCAGGGTCTCGACATCGTCCGGGTCGACCACGCTCGGATCGATGACCACGGACCTCAGCTCGCTGGAGCCGGAGACGGTCGCGGTCACCAGGCCGCCGCCCGCGGAGCCGGTCACCTCCGTCTGGGCCAGC